>DATJRL010000210.1:0-3173 GCA_035504785.1 Caulobacteraceae bacterium | reverse complement strand
CCTCCGTATGGTTCGCGGCGGTCGGGTCCTCGAACTCGGCGATCATCGCCTTGCCGCCGCCGGAGTAGCCGGAGACGCCGTGCACCGTCACGGGCCAGTCGGCCGGAACCAGTCCCGCCTCCACCAGCGGCCGCACCAGGGCGATGAAGCCGGTCGGCCAGCAGCCGGGATTGGTGATCCGGCGCGACGCCGCCAGGGCCTCGCGCTGCGCCGGGGCCATCTCGGGGAAGCCGTAGTCCCAGCCGGGCGAAACCCGATGCGCCGTCGAGGCGTCGATCACGCGGACGCTGTTGCTCTCCACCAGGCCCACGGCCTCGCGCGCCGCATCGTCCGGCAGGCAGAGGATCACCGCGTCGGCGCCGTTCAGCAGCTCGCGGCGGGCTTCGACATCCTTGCGACGATCGGCATCGATCGACACGACCTCGAGGTCGCGGCGGCCCTCGAGCCGCTGCCGGATCTCCAGGCCGGTGGTGCCGGCCTCGCCATCGATGAACACCCTGGGCGCCATGGTCGCCTCCAGCATAGCCGCCCCTCCCCCTTGCGGGGAGGGGTCGGGGTGCGCGTACTGCTCGCCAGCCCCTCGTGCGTGGTTCGAGACGCGCTCTTGCGAGCGCTCCTCACCATGACGAAGAACGTTGCAATCCAAATATCATCGTCATCCTGAGGAGCCCGCGAAGCGGGCGTCTCGAAGGACGCAGGCTCGTTTGCGGAAGCTTATCGCTTCGAGAACTGGAAGCTGCGTCGGGCCTTGGCGCGGCCGTACTTCTTGCGCTCGACCACGCGGGAGTCGCGGGTGAGGAAGCCGTGCGGCTTCAGCGCGACCCGCAGGCCGGGCTCGTAGTTGGTCAGCGCCTTGGCGATGCCGTGGCGCACCGCGCCGGCCTGGCCGGAAAGCCCGGAGCCAACCACCGTGACGTCGACGTCGAACTCGCCGAGGCGGCCCGCCACCTCCAGCGGCTGGGCGATCATCATGCGCAGCACCGGGCGGGCGAAGTAGACCGTCTGGTCGCGGCCGTTGACGGTGATCACGCCCTTGCCCGGCTTGATCCAGACGCGGGCGACGGCGTTCTTGCGCTTGCCGGTGGCGTAGGCGCGGCCCTGCGCGTCGCGCTGCGGCTCGCGGGCCGCGGCGGCCTCGGCGGCGGGGGTGACGAGGCTCTGCAGGGCCTCCAGACCGTGGGTGTCGGCCATGATCTATTGGCTCCGGACGTTCTTGCGGTTGGCCGACTTGAAGTCGACCACCTCGGGGTTTTGCGCTTCGTGCGGGTGACTGGCGCTGTTGTAGATCTTCAGATGCGTCAGCTGCTTGCGCGCCAGCGGGCTCTCCTTGGGCAGCATGCGCTCCACGGCCTTTTCCAGGATGCGTTCGGGGAACTTCCCGCCGAGGATCTTGCCCGCGGTGCGCTCCTTGATGCCGCCCGGATAGCCGGTGTGCCAGTAGTAGGTCTTCTGCTCCAGCTTGCGGCCGGTCAGCTTCACCTTGTCGGCGTTGATCACCACCACGTGGTCGCCGCAATCCATGTGCGGCGTGTAGTCCGGCCGATGCTTGCCGCGCAGGCGCATGGCGATGAAGGAAGCGAGCCGGCCGACCACCGCGTTCTCGGCGTCGACGAGGATCCACTTCTTCTCGATCTCGGATGGCTTCAGCGAAGCCGTCGTTTTGGTGTTCATTGTCCTGAGGTCTCGAAGCGAAGGGCGCGCTGGTATCGACAGGCGGCGGCGCTGTCAACAGGCGCGCGGAGAATTAATGCAAAGCCGTTGATTTAGCAGCGTTTTTCTAATACGGTATTATAATACCTGCTCCGTCACCCCGGACAATCCCCCGACTAGATCGGGGGCGCCGATCCGGGGCCGGAAGCGACGCCACCGAACTGGACGTCGTCTAGGAACCGGCGGGTCCGGCCCCGGCTCGGCGTCGCTTGCGCGACTTGGCCGGGGTGACGGGTCATTTCATGCCGCTCTAGGGCCGCCGCACGCGCCACGCCAGCGCCACGGCGATGCCGAGCAGGATCGCGGCGCCCGCCTGGTGTCCCAGCGCCAGAGGGAACGGGACGTGGGTCATCAGCGTCGCGACCCCCAGCGCCGCCTGCAGGCTGGCGACGATGGCCACGGCCAGGCTCAGGCCCCGGCTCTGCCCCATCAGCAACCGCGAGTTCAGCCCCGTCCCCGCGATCCCCACCGAGACGATCACCACGAAGTAGGCCAGCATGCGGTGGTTGAACTGCACCGCCGCCTGGCTGTGCGCCACGGTGGTCCAGAACCCGTCCTTGACGTAGTCGCTGGGAAACAGCGCGCCGTTCATCAGCGGCCAGTCGTTGTCGACCAGCCCGGCCTGGTTGCCGGCTGTCAGCGCCCCCAGCAGGCACTGCAGGAAGACGAGGCCGACGAAGGCGAGGGAGACCGCCGGCCAGGCGCCGTTGCGCACCGCGCCGCTGCGCGCCTGGCCGCTCCAGGCCTCCATCGCCGTCCAGATCAGCGCCGAATACAGGATCAGCGCGAGGCCGAGGTGGGTGGCGAGCCTTTCCGGCGCCACCGTCACCCGGTCCTCGAGCCCGCTCTCGACCATCCACCAGCCCACCAGCCCTTGCAGGCCGCCCAGCACGAGCAGGATGGCGCAGCGCCAGATCAACCGCCCCGGGATGTTGCGCGTGACCAGGAAGGCGAAGAACGGGACCGCGAACGCCGCGCCCGCCAGCCGCCCCAGCAGCCGATGCCCCCACTCCCACCAGAAGATCGCCTGGAACTGCGCCAGCGTCATGCCGGCGTTGACCTCGCGATACTGCGGCGTCGCCTTGTAGAGCGCGAAATCCTTCAGCCACTCGGCCCGGCTCAGCGGCGGAAGCACCCCCGACACCGGTTTCCACTCGGTGATCGACAGCCCCGACCCGGTCAGCCGCGTCGTGCCGCCCACGACGACCATGGCGAACACCAGCAGGGTGACGCCGAAGAGCCACAACGCCACCGGCCGCGAGCGGCCGTCTTTCAGGAACGAGGTCATCGACCGAGCCAGCAACCCCACGAAAACTGAGGGGGCTATACGCCGGGACTCACGCGCCGCGAAATGGTCGGAGCGGCGGGATTCGAACCCACGACCCCTTGACCCCCAGTCAAGTGCGCTACCAGGCTGCGCTACGCTCCGAGACCCCTTCGCGGGAGCGGTCTTATAGGGACGC
>DATJRL010000209.1:0-5445 GCA_035504785.1 Caulobacteraceae bacterium | reverse complement strand
GTCGACGATCGCCGCCATGTCGGCCCGCTGCAGACGCCGGAACAGGATGATCTCGTCCAGCCGGTTCAGGAATTCGGGCCGGAAATGCTGGCGCACGATGGCCATCACCTGGCCCTGCACCAGCGTCGGCGACTCGCCCTCGGCCTGCGCCGCCAGGATCTCGCTGCCCAGGTTGCTGGTCAGCACGATGATGGTGTTCTTGAAGTCGACCGTGCGGCCCTGGCCATCCGTCAGCCGTCCGTCGTCAAGGACCTGCAGCAGCACGTTGAAGACGTCCTCGTGCGCCTTCTCGACCTCGTCGAACAGGATCACCTGATATGGCCGCCGGCGCACCGCTTCGGTCAGCGCCCCGCCCTCCTCGTAGCCGACATAGCCGGGGGGCGCGCCGATCATGCGGGCGACCGAGTGCTTCTCCATGTATTCGCTCATGTCGAGGCGGGTGATCGCCGCCTCGTCGTCGAACAGGAACTCGGCCAGCGCCTTGGTCAGCTCGGTCTTGCCGACGCCGGTCGGGCCGAGGAAGAGAAACGAGCCGATCGGCCGGTTCGGGTCCTTCAGGCCGGCGCGGGCGCGGCGCACCGCGTCGGCGACGGCGACCAGCGCCTCTTCCTGGCCGACGACGCGCTTGCGCAGGTCGTCCTCCATGCGCAGCAGCTTCTCGCGCTCGCCCTCGAGCATCTTCTCGACCGGCACCCCGGTCCAGCGCGAGACGACGGCGGCGATCTGCTCGGCGTCGACCACCTCGGGGGTGAGCGGCTTGTCGGCGTCCTCGGCGGCTTCGGCGTCGGCGAGGCGCTTCTCCAGCTGCGGGATCTCGCCGTAGGCGATCTCGGAGGCGCGCTGGAGGTCGCCCCGGCGCTGGGCGGCGGCCAGCTCGGCGCGCAGTCGGTCCAGGGCCTCGCGGGCCTGGGCGTCCTGGCCGACCTTTTCCTTCTCGCTCTTCCAGCGCGCGGTCATCTCCGCGGACTGGCCCTCGAGGTCGTCGAGCTCGTCCTCCAGCGTCTCCAGCCGCTTCTTGGAGGCCGCGTCGGTCTCCTTGGTCAGCGCCTCGCGTTCGATCTTCAGTTGCACGATGCGCCGGTCGATCTCGTCCAGCTCCTCGGGCTTGGAGTCGACGGCCATGCGCACGCGGCTCGCGGCTTCGTCGACGAGGTCGATAGCCTTGTCAGGCAGGAAGCGGTCGGTGATGTAGCGGTTGGAAAGCGTGGCGGCGGCGACGATGGCGCTGTCGGAGATGCGCACGCCGTGGTGCACCTCGTACTTCTCCTTCAGGCCGCGCAGGATCGAGACCGTGTCCTCCACCGTCGGTTCGCCGACGAACACCGGCTGGAAGCGGCGGGCGAGCGCCGCGTCCTTCTCGACGTGCTTGCGGTATTCGTCGAGCGTGGTCGCGCCGACGCAGTGCAGCTCCCCGCGGGCCAGCGCGGGCTTGAGGAGGTTGGACGCGTCCATCGCCCCTTCGGTCTTCCCGGCGCCGACGAGGGTGTGCATCTCGTCGATGAAGAGGATGATCGAGCCCTCCGCCGCGGTGACCTCGTTGAGAACCGCCTTCAGCCGCTCCTCGAACTCGCCGCGATATTTCGCGCCGGCGATGAGGGCGCCCATGTCGAGCGCCATCAGCTTCTTGTCCTTCAAGGACTCGGGGACGTCGCCGTTGACAATGCGCAGCGCCAGGCCCTCGACGATGGCGGTCTTGCCCACGCCGGGCTCGCCGATCAGCACCGGGTTGTTCTTGGTGCGCCGGGCCAGCACCTGGATGGTGCGGCGAATCTCCTCGTCGCGGCCGATGACCGGGTCGAGCTTCTGGTCGCGGGCGGCCTGGGTGAGGTCGCGGGCGTAGCGCTTGAGGGCGTCGTAGCCTTCCTCGGCCGAGGCGGTGTCGGCGGTGCGGCCCTTGCGCAGGGCCTCGGCGGCGGCTTCCAGACCCGCGGCGGTGGCGCCGGCGGACTTCAGCACATTGGCCGCCTCGCCGCCTTCCTTGGCGATGGCGATCAGCAGGCGCTCGGTAGTGACGAAGGCGTCCCCTGCCTTCTTGGCCTCGTCCTCGGCCTTGGCGAAGACGCTGGCGGCGGCCGGAGCCATGTAGAGTTGGCCGGAGCCGCCCTCGACCTTGGGCAGCTTGGCGAGCAGGGCCTCGACCGCGGCGTCGGCGGCGTCGGGGCGGCCGCCGGCGGACTGGATGAGCGCGCGCGAGACCCCGTCCTTCTCCTCGAGCAGCACTTTCAGGAGGTGTTCCGGCGCGAGTTGCTGATTGCGGCGGGCCAGCGCAAGCGACTGCGCCGACTGGATCGCCTGCTTGGCGCGGTCGGTATAAACGTCGATGTTCATGGATCCCCTCGTAGGCGGACTGGCCGGCGTCGCCTTGATCAAGCGCAACGCCTATCCGGCTCCGATGTAGTGTGGCGCCAGGGCCACACAAGGCGACTCGTCGGTAGGAGGGCGATGAATCCGTCGGGCCCCGAGAGAACGCGGGCCTCGAGTGCGGCCAAACGGCAACGCCGCTTCCGCGAGTCGCGAATCGACCCTTGCGCCGGCGCGGGCCGGGCCCATTTCAGGCGGCCGCGCGACAATCCGCCACGCGGGATTCCGGTCCTTCCGGGGCGTACCGCGACGGGGCGGCGCCGGGTTTTGTGAACCGCCGGCAACGGGCCGGTTCACCGACCCTTCAGTGCTCCGCGCGCAACGTGGCCCGGTTCATGCTGGGAAGGGTGAACCGACGCGGGCAGACCCGCGTTGCTCAAGCGCCAGGCAGAAAGGACCTGAGCCATGGCGAGGAAGAGACCGAAGGGCGTGCTGGGCCTGTTCTGGGCCTGCCTGGAGAGCGCCGCGGCCGGGCGGACCGAACACGTGCCGACGTCCCGGGATTATCCCGAGACGGTGATGAAGCGCATCACCTTCACCGCCGGCGGCGGGCTCGGATGGAAGATTTCCGCGCTGGTCACCCCGCGCGACGCGCCCACGCCCTTGAAGATCGTCGTCGTGCCCGGCGCGCCCTCCTGGGCCGAATACTGGGCGCCGGTGCTGGCCGCCCTGCCGCCGGATCGAGAGATGGTGGTGGTCGACCGCCCGGGGTTCGCCGCGAGCGAGCCGGCCACCTGCGTCCCCGACATCCGCCTGCAGGCGATCGCGCTGGCGCCGCTGCTGAACGCCGCGCCCGGCCAGAGGATCCTGCTCGTCGGGCAGTCCTACGGCGCCGCGATCGCCACGGTGATGGCGGCGCGTCACCCCAAGACGCTGGCGGGCGTGGTGCTGCTGTCGAGCTACCTCGGCGAGCCCGGCCCGACCGCGCGCTTCCTGGTCAACCTCGGCATGCGGGCTTTGAACCTGGCGCCCCGCGACCTGCGCCACGCCATCCTCGAGGTGAGCGGCCAACGCGCGCAGCTGATCCACATGCGCCAGGCCCTGAAGCATCTGAACGTGCCGGTGCATGTGATCCACGGCGACGCCGACGACTTCGCGCCGATCGAACTGGCGGAGAAGCTGGTGGCCGAAACCCACTCGCGCATCCCGATGCGGTTCTGGAAGGTGCCGGGCGCCAACCACTTCCTCAACGACGGCCCGGTCGACCTGCTGATCGGCGCGCTGGAGAACTGCATTCCCGCCCCGGCCAAGGCGCCGGCGTTCAAGCTGCCGTCGCTTCCGAAGCTCGGCTGGCTGAAACGCCCGCAGTCGCTCGGCGAGAGCCAGGCGGCCTGACGCCGCAAAGCCGCCCCTTGGCCGAACAAGCTCGACGCAGCTATCCTGCCGCGCCTTAGCTCGGCGTCAGGGGTGGTTCGGTGAGCGACAAGGCAGAAGCGCTGACGCGCGGTTTTCCCGACACGCCGGCCGCCCGGCAGCTGGCCTGGTGGCTGACCATGCTGATCGACCAGGGCGAGGGCGCCAGCCCCGCCGACTGGGATCGTTACGCGCCGGAACTCCGCGCGACGCTGGGGCCATTGCAGACGGCCGAGGCCATGCGCGAGGCCTGGCGGGCCAACGCCGCAAGGTTCGGCGAGATCGGAGAGGTGGCGATCGAGCCGACCACCGAGTTCGACATCACCGCCGTGGTCCGCGCCGCCAAAGATCGCCGCTGGGCGATCCGGGTCACGGTGACGACAGAGCGGCCACATCGCATGGCCCGGTTCGAGGTCACGCGACGGCACGATTTCCAGCTCGGCTTCCGGGAGGCGGGACCGGACGACGCGTTGCTGCTCGCCGACCTCGAGAGCCGCTGCCCGATCGTGATGGGCGACACCTCGGTGCACTTCGAGCGGGGCGAGAACTACTACGACCCGATGCGGCTGATGGAGGACAGCGCCATAGGCCTCGCCTCTGTCGACGGCGCGCCGGCCGCGGTGAGCTGCGGAGCCGAGCGCGTGGTGCGCGTCGGCGGCGAACTGAAGAAGATGGTCACCGTCTCGCACCTGCGGGTGCTGCCGGAACACCAGCGCAAGGGGCTGTGGGGCGCGGCCAACAAGGTGCTGGACCGCTACTGGGATCACGTCGACGGCTCGCAGGCCTACATCTCGGTCGACAACCTCGCCATGCAGCACGGCTTCACCAACACGCCCAACAAGTGGGGCCAGATCGTGCAGCGGGTGGAGCTCGACACCGCCGCGCTGTCGGGTCCAGCGGCGGGCCGGGCGGCGACCGCGGCCGACGCGGACGCCATCGTGGCGCGCCTCAACGCCTTCCACGGCGATGAGGAACTGTTCGTGCCCTACACCCGCCAGAGTTTCGCCGCGCGGGTCGAACGCGCCCCGGACCTCTACGCCTGGGACAAGATCTGGATGACCGACCGCGCGCTGGTGGGCGTCTGGCCCGCGGGGCGGGCCCTTCGGGTCGTGACCACGACGCCGGCGGGGCGGTCGGTGTCCGTGAGCGCCGTCGTGCTCGACTACGCCTTCGACCCTGGCGCGGCGGCGGAGCTGGAGGCGCTGCTGCGAGCCTGGTGCAGCCGGCTCGCCGCCAAGGGCATGGACACCCTGGTGATCTACACCTCGCCCGCGTCACCCGGCGCGGCGCTGATCGCGCGCCTGGCTCGCAGCATCGGCGGCTTCTTCATGTGGACGCCCGGCATCCCGGTCCCGCCCGGCGCCGAGACGCGCGGGCTCTATACCGACGCGATCTACTTCTAGTGTGGTGAACCAGAAGTTCGCCGGATCGTGGGGGCGGGCGCGGAGGCGAACTTCAGGTTCGTAAACCACACTAGAATCATAGACTTCCTAGTGTCCTCATCGAGTCCGAAGTTCGCCCGGCGCTCGCCCCATGCGGTTGCGAACTTCGGACTCGGGACACCAGAGCGCGTTGAGACGCGCCCAATCCTTCCCCCTCCGGGGAAGGGTCCCACCCTCGCCGGAAAGGGTCGGATCAGCCCTCGTCGGCCTCGGCCGGGGCGGCGGCTTCGCCGGCCTCGAAGCTGCGCGGCGCGCGGCGGCGGCGCGGACGACGGGCTTCGCCAGGGGC
>DATJRL010000208.1:0-3066 GCA_035504785.1 Caulobacteraceae bacterium | reverse complement strand
GCCGCGTCACGCCGTCGGCGGTCAGCGTTCCGGCGACCGCCCCCTCCGGCACGGCGACGAGCCAGGCGAAGTACTTGTCCCCGGCTTCGATGTAGCCGGTTGCGGGACGGTAGGAGACGACACGGCGGCGCAGGGTCAGGTCGCAGCCGACGCCGCCCGTCTCCGTCGGATCGACGTGGATGGAATAGGTGTCGAGATCGCCTTTGAACTCGTGAGGCCCGATCTTGATGTCGGCGCTATCGGTCGCGAAGGATCCCGGCGCGTCGAAGGTGCGCATGACGCGGCGGGTCGGCTTGCCCGGCGCGGTCAGCTCGATGTCCACGGCCCGCTTGTGCGACCCGTACATCCAGTTGTCGCCGAACCAGACAACCACGACGGTTCCATCGTCCAGCAGGCCGTCGAAGTACCACCATTCGAAGGTGTCGGCGGAACTTTGCGTCCGCCGGCCATCCTCCCGCACGGCGACCGTTTGGCCGAGGCCCAGGGCCGCGAAGTCGGCGGGCGACGTGGCCAGATGCAGCTTCTGGTCCTCGGAAGACGCCGCCGTGGCGCAAGCGGAGAAACCCACGGCCACGGCCCCTGCCGCGGCGCCGGCCCACCGACCCCAACGCGAAAGCTTCATTGCAAATCTCCGTGCGTAATGCACGGGGCCTATAGCTCGTCTGTGTTGCGCCTGGCAACGATGTTTGTGCATAATGCACGGATGAGTGATTGGTCCGACGATATCCACGCGGTTCTCCTGCAGCTGAATGGCTTCATGAACCGACCCGATCTCGACCAGGCGTTCCTGGCTCGGGCCGGCGTGAAGCTGGACCGGGCGCTATTCCCGTTGCTGACCAGGATCGGCCTGCACCACCCGATCAGCGTCGTCGAACTGGCGGGCCTGGTCGGCCGCAATCACTCAACCGTCAGTCGTCAGTCGGCCAAGCTCGAAGCCTTGGGTCTGGTGCAGAGACAAACCGCGAAGGACGACCAACGCGTCCGGCGGCTTGAGCCGTCGGCGAGCGGATGGAAGATGTTGGACCAGTTCGCCGCCGCACGGCGAAAGTTCGTGAACAAGCGTCTAGCCGATTGGTCGGACGAAGAGCGGGCCACGTTGCTCGACCTCCTCCGCCGGTTCTCCGCCACGATCGCCGCCATCGAAACGACGGCGGATGCGAGCGCGCGTCCAACGGCCGCGCCTGGCCGGAGACGCCAAGGCCGCTTGGGAAGCTGACGTTCTACCTCTGAACCACGCCCGCGCCGCTCAAGGCGAGGCAGGCGCTCGGGCCTCAAGCGCGTTGCGGCGGCGCTTGAGAGCAGGCCTTGTCGGGCCTATCTTGAATGACGTCGAATGACGGAGGTCTCCATGCTTCGCAGCGGAGACGGCGAAACCGGGATCGGCGTCCTGGTAGGCGCACTGCTCGTTGTGGTCGCAATGACCGTGCTGATCATGAACGCCGGCAGCTTCGGCCACACCCGCCGGCTGAACGCCGACCTCACCGCCCCGCAACTCTCCTCGCCGGCCGCGCCCGGGTTCAAGTAGCGCCGGAGCGGCGCTCGGCTTGGCGCGGGGCCTCGCCCCGTGTCACTGTCACCGGGGCATCGATGGAAGCCAGAGGCCGCGGTTGGCAGGCCTGGCCCCGGCGATCGGAGCGACGCTGATGGGCGAAGCGCGGGCGGCGCGACCCTACGACGTGGTCGAAACGTCGATCTCGCAACTCGCGGCCGACCTCGCCTCGGGCAAGGTCACCTCGGAAGCGCTGGTGATAGCCTACGAGGCTCGGATCGTGACGGTGGACCGGGCCGGGCCCCGGCTGAACAGCGTCATCTCGCTCAACCCCCGCGCCATCGCCGACGCCCGCCAGAGCGACGCCGAGCGGCGCGCCGGGCGGGTGCGCGGGCCGCTGCACGGCGTGCCGCTGCTGATCAAGGACAACATCGAGTCCGCCGACGGCGCCGCCACCACCGCCGGCTCGCTGGCGCTGGCCGCGAACGTCACGGGCCGCGCCGCGCCGGTGGTGCGGCGCCTCGCCGACGCCGGCGCGATCATCCTGGGCAAGACCAACCTCTCGGAGTGGGCCAACTTTCGATCCAGCGGCTCGATCGGCGGCTGGTCGGCGGTCGGGGGGCTGGTGAGGAACCCCTACGTGCTCGACCGCAGCGCCGCGGGCTCTTCGTCCGGGACCGGGGCCGCGATCGCGGCTTCGCTGGCCGCCGCCGGCGTCGGAACCGAGACCGATGGCTCGGTCACCGCGCCCGCCTCGTTCAGCGGCCTGGTGGGGCTCAAGCCCACCGTCGGCCTCGTCTCGCGCTCCCGCATCGTCCCCATCGCCCATAGCCAGGACACGCCCGGCCCGATGACCCGCAGCGTCGAGGACGCGGCGATCCTGCTCACCGCGATGGCCGGATGCGATCCCTCGGATCCCGCCACCGCAGAGGCGGACGCGCACAGGACCGACTACGTCGCGGTTCTCGAGGGCGCGAGCCTGAAAGGCAGGCGGCTGGGCGTCTTGACCTACGCCGCCGCCGGCTTCTCTTCGGCTGTCGACGCCCTCTTCGCCGACGCCGTCTCCAAACTGAAGGCCCAGGGCGCCGAGGTGATTGAGCTGAAGGACTTCCAGCCGCCGGACAACCTGCGGACACAAGAGTTCACGGTGCTGCTGACCGAGTTCAAGGCCGACATCAACGCCTACCTCGCCTCGACGCCCCCCACGGTGACGGCGCGCACCCTCGCCGACCTCATCGCGTTCAACCGGGCGAACCCGCGCGAACTGGCCCTGTTCGGGCAGGAGACCTTCGAGCGGGCGGAGGCGACCGCCGGCCTCGCCGATCCCGACTACCTGCAAGCCCGCGCCGAGTCCCAGCGCGCCGCCGGGCCGGACGGCATCGACAGGCTCGTCGCCGAACACGACCTCGACGCCCTGATCGCTCCAGCCTATGGCCCGGCCGCGCGCATCGACTGGGGCGCCGGCGGCGGTCACGGCGGGCGGGCGTCGTCGCTGGCCGCCATCGCCGGCTATCCCAACCTCGTCGTGCCGATGGGCCACGTCCGCGGCCTGCCGGTGGGGATCGCCTTCTTGGGTC
>DATJRL010000207.1:0-15490 GCA_035504785.1 Caulobacteraceae bacterium | reverse complement strand
GAGCCGCCGAAGAAGCCGGTGGCCTCGATGTTGCCGCCGAAGTCGATGTCGATGCCGCCCGTGGCGGTGGCGCCCTGCTGGGCGACGATGCCGTCGGTCAGGAAGCCGGTCGTCTGGATCAGACCGGACTGATCGTCCTTCGTCGCCGTGCCGATGGTGATCGCGCCGGTGCCGAACCCTTGCACGTCGACGCCGTTGCCGCCGGCGCTGATCGTGTTGTTCGCGCCCAGCGTCAGCGTGGCGTTGCCATACAGGTCGACGGACATGTCGATGCCGTCGCCACCGGCGGTGACGCTCACGTTGCCCGCCAGGGTCACCGTGTCGGCCCCGGTGCCGTTGGCCGGGTTCTCGGTCAGGGTGGTGGCCTTGATGCCGACGCCGCTCGCGCCGGTCACGTTGCCGTTGACGGTCACGCTGGTGAAGCCGCTGCCGCCGTTCGAAGCGACGATGCCGTTGTCCGCCGCGTTCACGCCCGCCGTGGTGATGCTGATGGTCGATTTCGAGAAGACGACCGCGGTCGTGGCGTCGATGCCGTCGCCGGCAACCTGCTCCGCGCCACCGACGGTGCCGCTGAGATTGGCGACGATGTTGCCGGTGTCCGACGTCAGGACCACGCCCGACCCGTTCGACGAGGAAATGTCGGTGCCGGCCGCCGAGGTCAGCGTGATGCCGCCCCCGCCGCCGCTCGTATTGATGCTCACGCCGGTTCCATAGAATGTCGGCGTGGCGTTGTTGTTGACGTTGCCGTTCAGGGTGACGCTGGCCGACCCGGCCATGCCGCCTCCGGCGCCGTTATCGACAGTGACGCCATTGGCGCCCGTGACGTTGCCATTGGTCGTAATCGTGACCAAGCCGTTCGTGGCGCCGCCGGCGTCGATCCCGTTCACCACATCTTTCGTGGTCACGGTGACGTTGCCCGAACCCGTCAAGGCGCTGATGGCGATAAACTGGCTGCCGCCCGTGGCCGTACCGTTAGAGTTGATCGTCACGTCGCCGGCGGAATTTTGGACAACGATGGCGTCCAGGCCGGAGGTGTTGCCGGCCGTGACCGTGGTCGGGCCGCCGGCCAAGACGGAGTAGATGCCGTACGTCGCACCGGTGGTGTTGCCCGGAGCGCTGATGGTGACCGCGCCGCCGCCGAAGACCGAAATGCCCGCCGTGCCGCCACCCGTCACGGTCACGCCGCCGCCGGTGTTGGTCATCGCGTTGACCGTCACGGCGCCCGTGCCGGCGATCACGGAGATGCCGTTGCCGGACGCGCCCGTCACCGTGTTGTAGACGTTGACCTTGGTGGTGCCCGCCCCGCCGGTCGAGGTGTCGATGCCGTCGGTCGAGCCGGTGACCGTCGCGCCAGCGAAGGAACCGAGCGCGGCGCTGCCCGTGTCCAATTCGACGTCGCCGCCCGTTCCGCCGTTCAAGGAGATGCCGACGCCGCCGGTGTTGGCGATGTTGCCGGCCGTCTCGGTCGTCGTGTTGATGCCGAGGATGACGTTCCAGGCGCCGCCGTTGGTGACGCCGACCCCGTTCGGCGCCACCGCCTCGCCGGTGAAGTCGAGGTTGAGGTTGCCGGTGGCGTTATAGTAGACGCCCGGGTCCCCCGCGCCGCAGGTCTGAACGCCCTGGGCGTTCGCCGCGGCGCCCGCGGTTGTCCCGGCGGGCGTGGGCGTGCAGCTGGCCAGCGCGACGGCTGGCGTGAACGCCGTCAAGGCGACGCCGCCCATCCCCGCCATCAGCGTGGAGGCGACTAGCGACGACGAGGCCAGAAGGCCGATCCGACCACGGGCGTTATTGGAACGAAGCATGCTGTTTTAGCCCCTCAGCTATTACGCCGGCGCGCCTCGGACGCGCGGACGCCCTGCTCCCATGGAGCATGGTTCTGTTGGTTCTAGCGGACGCTGTCATGTTCGTCTCGCCAAAAAAATTCGCGCGACAGCAGAATTTTGAGTGCATTCGCACGCAGAATCAGCCCGTCGGGACGAGAGCATTCGGACGAGACCCCTAATCGACGCCACCAAGGCGTCGCGACGACCGCGCCAGCGACGGAACGGCGTTCGCGGAAAGGTTCTAGTTGTGTCGCGGATGGTTGTCTTGGTCGGGAGGGACAGCGTGGCTATGCACGGAGAGAACCATTCGACGCAGGCGGCGGCGGGTCGGAATCCCTTATTTTGTTGGAATTGCGACCGCGTATGCCACAATTACGCACGTCGGGAAGGCGTAGCGCTGGTGGAACAAAGTTGACGGCGGGCTGCGGGCATGGGGTTGGGCTGGAACGCGGAGAGCGCGCGGGGAATCCTGCGCTGGTCGGCCGGACCGATCGGACGGCGCTCGGGTATTGAGACCAAGACCGTCGGGGAGGTGACGCTGCTGCGCCTCGCCGCGCTCGATGACGGCGGCGGCATTGGGCACGCCGAGGGATTGACCGCTCCGAGGGGCCTGGTGGTGCTGCTGGCCCTGACTTACGCCGACTGCGCGTTCCGCGGCCCCGACGAACGGTTGCGGCGCATGCGGCGCAAGGAGGTGCTGCTGGCGCTGGGGGGCGCGCCGCTGGTGCTGAGGCCGGAGACCGGCGCCCGTCTGGTCGGCGTGGCGATCCCGTCCCACCTGCTGGCGCCGAGATTCGTCAGCGCCGAGCGGCTCAGGGCCGGCGCCCAGATGAGCCACGCCGGCGGCGTCGCGCCGCTGCTCTACGACCTATTGGCGAAACTCTCCGCCCGCGAATCGGTGACGCCCGGCGCCGGCCCCCTGGTCGACGCCGTCGGAGGTCTGCTTTCGGCGACCCTCGAGGACCGATACGCGGCCGGACCGCCGGCGCGGGGCGAAGCCGCAGCGGTTCGGCGCGACCAGATCGCGCGCCATATGCGCCGCCACTTCGCGGACCCCGGCCTGAGCGCCGCGGAAGTCGCCGCCGCCGTGGGCGTTTCGCGCCGGTACCTGCACCGGCTCTTCGCCGAGGACGGCCGATCGTTTCGCGAAGAGCTGATCGCGCTCAGGATCGAGGCCTGTCTGCGCGCGCTGCTCGACGCGAATCAGGTCGAGTTGACCATCGCCGAGATCGCCTTCGCGGCCGGCTACGCCGACATCTCCCAGTTCAACCGCCATTTCCGGCGCCTGAAGGGGACGACGCCCAGCGAGCTGCGCCGCGCGGCCGCTCTCGAACGCGTGGCCGCCGAGCGCCGGCCCGGCCGGGCCCGCACGGCGGCGGCGTGAGCCTGGAGGGCGTGGATCGCTGGTGGGCCGCGGACGCGCCCGACTCGGTGGCCCGGGACGCGGGTCCGCACTTCGCCCGCGCCTACCAGCTCGAGGCCGAGGGTCGCTTCGACGACGCCTTCGCCGCGCTCGCCGAGGGCAACCGGATCAAGCACGCCGCGCTCGATGCCGACGCCTGGGTGGCCATGCATACGCAAGGCGTGCGTCACCTGAAGGAGGTGTTCACGCCGGCGTTCTTCGCCGCCCACGCGACCCGGAACGCCGAATTCGCGCCGATCTTCATCGTCGGCCTGCCGCGCTCCGGCTCGACCCTGGTGGAGCAGATCCTCGCCACCCACCCGAGCGTCCAGGGAATGGGGGAGACGCTGGCGATGCCGCCGCTCCTGCAGCGCGCCTTCCCGTTCGACATGACCGGCGCCCTCGATCCCCCCGACATGGCCCGGCGCTACCTCGCGGGAATCCGCGCCGACGGCTGGCGGCGCCGGCCGCGGTTCACCGACAAGCTGCTCGCCAACTACATCGCGGTCGGACACATCCACCTGATGTTCCCCCGCGCGGTGATCCTGCACATGGTCCGCGACCCGGCCGACACCTGCTTCTCCTGCTACCGCCAGATCTTCGAGCACGACGGCCACGTGCGCTTCGCCTACGACCTGAAGGCTCTGGGCCGGCACTACCGCGCGTATCGCGAGATCATGGACCATTGGCGCACGACGCTGCTCGGGCGGGTGGTCGACGTGCGCTACGAGAGCCTGGTCGCGGATTTCGAGGCCGGGGTGCGGCGGCTGCTGGAGGCGTGCGGGCTGGACTGGCGCGCGGAATGCCTGCGCTTCTTCGACAACCCGAGGCCGGTGCGCACGGCCAGCCGGGACCAGGTGCGCCAGCCGATCTTCGACCACAGCGTCGGCGCCTGGCGGCGCTATCGGGCGCACCTCGGCCCGTTGTTCGAGACGCTCGGGCCCTACGCGCCGGCCGACGCGTGAGAATTGGCGGAAGCGCAGAAGGCACGAAGGTCACGAAGCTGGGCGCGAAACGGGCCCGGCAGCGCTTCGCGCGAGGCGCCGATGTCCCGCTTGGCGTGCTTCGGATCCTTTGTGGTCGAACCCGAGCCGTTGACAGCATCGACCGCCTGGCGCTGAGGGGAAGACATGTCACGCCGTCTCGTCCTGGGTCTCGCCTTCGGGCTCGCCGCCCTGCTCACCGCTGTCGCTCCGGCGTTCGCCGACCCTCCGACCGTCGCGACCGACGCGGGCGTGGTGCGCGGGGTCGAGCAGGGGCCGGCCTGGGTGTTCAGGGCCATCCCCTACGCCGCACCGCCGGTGGGGAAGCTGCGCTGGCGCCCGCCCCGGCCGGCCGCCACGTGGACCGGCGTCCGCGATGCGACGGCGGACGGGCCGGCGTGTCTCCAGGCGGTGTTTCCCGGCGGGCGATACAACGCCGGCGGCTATTCCGGCCCGGTCAGCGAGGACTGCCTGACGCTGGACGTGTTCGCCCCCGCCCATGCCCGCAAGGCCCCGGTGATGGTGTGGATCTATGGGGGCGGCAACGTCGCCGGCGCCGACTCCATCGCGCCCAACGACGGCCGCTTCTTCGCCCGCGACGGGGTGGTGCTGGTGGCGATGAACTACCGGCTGGGGTCGTTCGGCTTCTTCGCCCACCCCTCCCTGACCCGCGAGGCCGGCCCGAAGTCGCCGCTCGCCGACTACGGCCTGATGGATCAGATCGCGGCGCTGAAGTGGGTGAAGCGCAACATCGCGGCCTTCGGGGGCGATCCGGCCAACGTCACCATCTTCGGCGAGTCCGCCGGCGGCGACGACGTGCTCACGCTGATGGTCACACCGTCTGCCCACGGACTGTTCCAGAAGGCGACGGTTCAGTCGGGCGGAGGTTGGGGTTCGGCGTTCGGACCGGCGGTGTACCGGCTGTCGGATGCCGAGGCCGCCGGCGCCGCCCTGGCGCAAAAGCTCGGGCTGCCAGGCGACGCGAGCGCTGACCAGCTTCGCGCCGTTCCCGCCGACAAGCTGCTCGCGGCTGGCGCCGGCCGGTCCGGCCAGATCGTGGTCGACGGCCGCTTGCTGACCGAGACCGCGGCGCAGGGCTTCGCGCGGGGCGACGAGGCCGCGGCGCCGCTGATCATCGGCTCCAATACCTGGGAGGCTTCGCTGCTGCCCGCGTCGAGCGACGCCGCCTACCTGTCCGCCGTTTCGCCGGCGGTCCGCGCCGCTTACCCGGAGGACGCCGCCGACCCGGCCAAGCTCGCGCAGGACATCTTCACCGACGCCGCCATGGGCGCGCCGGCGCGCTGGTTCGCCGCCAAAGCGTCCGCCAAGGCCGGGGCCTGGCTCTACGAGTTCTCCTACGTCCGCGTCGCCCGCCGGGGGAAGATCCCCGGCGCGAACCACACCTCCGAGAATCCGTACGTGTTCGACACCCAGATGATCGTACCCAACTATTCCGCCGAGATCGTCGATCAGGACCGGGCGGTGGCGAGCTTCATGCACTCGTGCTGGGTGAGCTTCGCCAAGACCGGCAAGCCGGCGTGCGAGGTCGGAGGGCGCGCGTGGCCTGCCTATGATCCGGAAACGGACGAACGTCTCGACTTCGATAGTCCGCCCGCCATCGTGGCCCACTACCGCAAGGCGCAGCTGGACGCGCAGGAGGCCGCCGCGCACGCCGGCGCGCCTTGATCCCGGTCAGCCGCGCCCGCGCTTCATCGCGAACATCGCCGCGTCAGCCTCGGCGAGGATCTGCTCCGGGTCGAGCGCCGAATCCAGCTGACGCACGCCCCAGCTGACCCGGATCGCGATCAGCCCGTCGCCGCCGGACACCGCCTCCGACGAGATCAGGTGCGCCAGGGACTCCGCCTTGGCGGCGGCCGTGGCGGCGTCGGCGTGGGCGAACGCGACCGCGAACTCGTCGCCGCCCAGCCGTCCGACCACGTCGGATTCCCTCACGTTCGCCGACAGGATGCCGGCGGCGGCCGTCAGCGCCGCATCGCCGGCCGCGTGGCCGAAGCGGTCGTTGATCGCCTTCAGGTCGTCCAGGTCGAAATAGGCCAGGCTGGCCGGCGTGTCGTAGCGGCCCGCGAAGCTGGCCAGGCGCTTCAGCTCGCGCAGGAAGCCGCGGCGATTCTTCACCCGGGTGAGCGGATCCTCGTCGGCGGCCGCCTCGGCCTCGAGCAACAGCGCCTTCAGCCGCCTCACCTCGGTGCGCAGATCCTCGAGTTCGACGACGAGCATGGCGATGGCGCCGCGCACGGCCGGAGTCAGCTCCGTCTCCGAGACGCCGAGGAACTCGACCTCGTCGGCGCCGGGCGAAGCGGCGACCGCCTTGGCGCCCGCGCCCGGGGGGCTCAGGCGCCGGATCGCGGGGAAGGGTTCGGCGCCGGCGCCCGAAATCTTCATCGAGGTTCGAATCACACGAGAAATTCGAACGCAAATCCTAGGCGAGCTTGGTTGCCGACGCAAAGCGGGCGCCTATACTCCGCGGCTTTTCCGGGACTCCGCATGCCAGCCACGCCGCCCGTCGCCATCATCATGGGCAGCCGTTCCGATTGGCCGACGATGAAAGCCGCCGGCGAGGCCCTGACTTCGCTGGGCGTCCGCTGGAAGGAGCAGGTCATCTCAGCCCACCGCACGCCGGATCGAATGTATTCCTTCGCCAGGGGCGCGGCGGCGGCGGGCGTGAAGGTGATCATCGCGGGCGCCGGCGGGGCGGCTCACCTGCCGGGCATGACCGCCTCGATGACCATCCTGCCGGTGCTCGGCGTGCCGGTGCGGACGGCCACGCTCGACGGTCTCGATTCCCTCCTGTCCATCGCCCAGATGCCGGGCGGCGTGCCGGTGGGAACGCTGGCCGTGGGCGAGGCGGGGGCGCGCAACGCCGGGCTGCTGGCGGCGCGGATCCTGGCGCTGTCGGATCCGGAGCTGGCGGCGCGGGTCGCGGCGTTTCAGGAGGCGCAGACGGCGTCGGTGCCGGAACAGGTGGAAGGTTGAGGCCCGATCGATATCCCCTCGCCCCAGGGTCGGTGATCGGCATCCTGGGCGGCGGCCAACTGGGCCGCATGACGGCGATGGCCGCGGCGCGCCTCGGCTTCGACGTCGCGGTCCTCGACCCCGAGACGGGCGCCCCGGCCGCACGGCTCGCCAGCCACGTCATCGTGGCCCCCTACGACGATCCCGAGGCGCTGGCCCGCCTCGCCGACGTATCCGACGTGATCACCTTCGAGTTCGAGAACGTGCCGGCGGGGGCGATCGAGTTTCTCGGCAAGCGCGGCGCGGAGGTCGCGCCGACCGGGCGGGCGCTGGCCATCGCCCAGGACCGGCTGGCCGAGAAGCAGTTCCTGGGCGAAGCGGGCGCGCCGACCGTCGCCTTCGCCCAGGTCGACAGCCCGGCCGATATCGTGGCGGCGCTGGAAAAGCTCGGCCGGCCGCTGCTGATCAAGAGCCGGCGCGGCGGCTACGACGGCAAGGGCCAGGCCTGGGTGGAGCACGCCAGCGAGGCCGCCGCCGTGTTCGCCGCGGTGGGCGCGCAGCCCTCGATCGCCGAGAGCCCCGCGGACTTCCGCCGCGAGCTGTCGGTGATCGCGGCGCGCGGCCGGGACGGCGAGATCGCCCTCTATCCGCTGGCCGAGAACCACCACGCCGACGGCATCCTGCGCCGCACCGTCGCCCCGGCGAAGGCCGCCCCGACGATCCTCGGCCAGGCCGAGCGGATCGCGGCCACCCTGCTCGCGGCGCTGGACTACGTCGGCGTGATCGCCGTGGAGCTGTTCGAGCGCGACGACGGCCGGCTGCTGGTCAACGAGTTCGCGCCCCGGGTCCACAACTCCGGACACTGGACGCTGGACGGGTGCGAGGTGGACCAGTTCGAGCAGCACATCCGCGCCATCGCCGGCTGGCCGCTCGGCCCGACGCACGCGGTGGCCCGCGTCGAGATGACCAACCTGATCGGCGAGGAAGTGAGCGAGTGGCGCCGGCTCTCCGCAGAGCCGGAGACGCGGCTGTGGCTCTACGGCAAGGCGGAAGCCCGGCCTGGCCGCAAGATGGGGCACGTCAACCGGCTGACGCCGCTGCGCGGGTAGTTGCGACGAAGTGCGCGGCGCCCACCCAGCCACCGTCACCCCGGACAAGCCCCCGACTTGATCGGGGGCGCCGATCCGGGGCCGGAGGCCGCCGCCACCGAACTGGAAGTCGTCTGGGAGCCGGATAGTCCGGCCTCGGATCGGCCGTGCAGGCCGTCCGGGGTGACGGCGTAAGCGCAGGCGGCGACAAACAGATCCCGGATGAGTCCCGCTACGCGGGCTCTCCGGGATGACAATGATAGTGTGGCTGACGGCGCCTCAGAGCCGCCGGTAACGCAGGCGGCCGGCGGCTTCGGCGGCCCAGGCGCCGAGGCGGAGGCGGCCCAGCCGGCCCTTCAGGCGCTCGAAGTCCATGACGTTCTGGATGCGCCGGTCCAGGTGATCCTCGGCCGCCGCAGGACCGTCGGCGAGGCGCACCGCCAGGGTTCCGATCAGGATGCCCGCCAGCAGGGCGCGCTTGGAGTAGTGGTTCTCGTCGGTGGCGCGGTCGCCGGCCCAGACCCACAGCTTGTCGGCGGTCTCCCAAGCCAGACGCAGGCCGAGCGCCGCGTGGCTCGGCAGGGCGAGGAAGCCTGCCCAGCGCCGCGTCGCGGACTCGTCCGCCATCGCCGCGTCCAGCCAGGCCAGGGCGCCGCGGCGAATGCGCTCGCGAATCTTCAGCGTCGCCGGATCGACCTCGGCCAGCGCCGCCAGAGCCGCGGTGTCGCAGGCGCGGGAGTGCAGCGCCGCCAGGTCGCTCGGCCCGCCGGGAACCAAGAGTTCGGTCTCGCCGCGGGTCATCCCGATCGCAGCCCCGGCGGCGATCGCCAGCCGCCAGGTCCAGCCCAGCTCCGGCGCCCGCTTCAGCGCCTCGACGAGCAGCCGCGCTTCGGTCCGCGCGGCCCAATCGTCTTCGCCAGACGCGGCATCGGTGTCGGTGGCGCGTGTCATGGGACCCTTTTAGCGTGGACGAGCGTTGCTTGTCCTGCAGAGCCTAGTAAGGCGCGTTCGGTGGACAATCGCGGTTCGCTCTGGTATCAGCCCCGCCCTTATCCGAGCCGGCGGTGTTTAGAGGAGGACGGGTCATCGTCCAGATTTTCGTTCGAGACAACAATGTCGACCAGGCGCTCAAGGCGCTGAAGAAGAAGATGCAGCGCGAAGGCTCGTTCCGCGAGATGAAGCGCCACGTCCACTACGAGAAGCCGTCGGAAAAGCGTGCGCGCCAGAAGGCCGAGGCGGTTCGCCGGGCCCGCAAGCTCGCCCGCAAGCGCGCCCAGCGCGAAGGCCTGATCGCCGCCCCGAAGAAGCCGCCCCCCCGCACCTAGGAATCACCCGGTTCCGTCACCCCGGACAAGCCGCCGTGAGGCGGCGCCGATCCGGGGCCGGAAGACCCGCCACCAAGCTTGACGAGCGTTCGAGAACCGGAGGGTCCGGCCGCGGCTCTCCGCGGCTTCGCTGCTCCGACCCGGTGACGGCGTAGCTAACCCGCCCAGAAGCCGAAGCTGAAGCTGAGCGTCAGGGCCGCCAGCCCCAAGCAGCAAGCCAGCGTCCACACCCGATCGAACACCGGGCTGACGCCCCATGCCGCCGGCGCCAGGAATAGCGTCGGCGTCGCCAGCGCGTAGCGGTGCATTCCGAGCGCCGCCCCTGAGGTCAGCACCACCCCCAGCGTCGCCAGGCCGTAGAGCGAGAGCGCCTTGTCGCGCCGCCAGTAGGCCAGCGAGGTGATGAACCAGACGACGGCGCCGGCCAGCTCCACCCACTCGTAGGAGCGGGTGAGGGCGCTGCCGTTCATGAACGAATCGAAGAAGTCGCCCCACGCCTCCAGCGATTGTCCGATCGCGAACGGCGCGCGGCCGAAGTACTTGGTCTCCACGAAGTCGAAGTCGGCGCCGAGGAGCCAGCGCCAGACGAGGTAGGCGAGCGCCGGCGCCAGTGCGGCGAGAGCACGAGTGGACGAACGATTGGGCGAGCGGCCGCCGGCGCCGAAGAGCCAGGCCCAGCCGAACGGGATGATCAAGAGCACGCCGGTCGCCCGGGTGAAGACGGCCCCAGCCGCCAGCGCCGCCGCCCAGCCCCAGCGCTCGCGCCGCAGCATCGCCAGCGCGCCAAAGGAGAACGCCAGGAACAGCGCCTCCGAGTAGACCTGAGCGAGAAAAACCGCGGCGGGCCAGACCACGAGATAGAAGGCGGCGCGCAGGTCGGCGCCGGTCTCGTCCTTGGCGCGGGCCAGGTCGGCGATGGCGAGCATGGCGAAGAGGCTGGCCAGCAGCGAGACCAGCACCCCGGCGAAGGTCGCCGCGCCGATGGGGTTCACGCCCACCGCGGCCAGCGGCCGGGCGATCAGGCCCATGGCGAAGGGGTAGCCCGGGAAGAAGGCGTGGTTCAGCGACACCCACTTCGGGTGGTCCTTCTTGGGCCCGGCGACTTCGACGTCGGGTGTCGAGGCGGGGCTGGCCGCCCGCATCGCCGGGTCCTCGTACCCGTGCAGGGCGATGGAGACGTAGAACTCGGAATCCCACGCCGAGTGACCCTGCAGGATCGGCGTCTTCAGGTAGAAGTGGCGCTCCATCGCGTCGGCGTTGGTCCAGCTGGCGGTCCAGTCGAGGGTGCGGTCGGGGCGCACGAGGTCGAAACGGGCGAGCGCGAAGGCCTGGAACGCCAGCATCACCAGCGCCCAGCCCAGCCAGACGAAGAAGATCGTGCGGGTGCGGTTCGCCGGCGTGGCTCGGGGTGAGACGCTCACGGGCAATAACTTGGCGGGGGTTGGGCAAGGATCCGTCTCCCCGGACGGCCCGTCGGGCCGATCCGGGGCCGGACCGTCCGGTTCCCCGACAATGCCCAGCTAAGCGGCGTCAGGTCCGGCCCCGGCTCGGCGCCGCTGACGCGGCTTGGCCGGGGTGACGGGGCAAAGGCTGTACCCACCGAAGCAACGCGCCCTAACGGAAGTCGTCCCCGATGAAGACCGAGTGCAGCTTCACGCCCACGGCCGCCAGGGTCTCGGTTCCGCCCTCCTGGCGGTCGACGATGACCAGGGCGTCCTCGACGATGGCGCCGGCGGCGCGGGCCGCGTCGATCGCCTTCAGCACCGAGCCGCCGGTGGTGGCGACGTCGTCGACCATCAGGCAGCGCTTACCGGCGAGGCTCTCGCCGCCCGCCAGGCCCTCGACCACCTCGCGTGTGCCGTGGTCCTTGGCGGACTTGCGCACGAAGAAGGTGCGGACGGGCTTGCCGGCGATGTCGCTGACCGCGGCGAGAGCCGAGATCACCGGCACCGCGCCCATCTCCAGCCCGCCGACGTAGTCCGTGCCGGGCGGGACGCGGGCGAGGAAGGCCTCGGCGCAGAGGCGGGCGCCGCGCGGATCCATCATCGTCGGCTTGAGGTTGAGGTAGAGGTCGCTTTCGCGCCCCGACGCCAGGGTGAACTTGCCGATGCGGATCGACCGCTCGCGGATGATCGCCTTCAGCTCGGCCTCACCGTCACCGCGCGTGCGTTCGAGTTTGGCGACGGCGGCCATGACGAGGCTCCGGATGCGATGAATCTTGACCGCAGACTCGCGGTCCGGACCCTCGAGGTCAAGCGCGTTCGCCGCGGCCGGTTATCCCGGCGAGGAAGACCCCGAAGTCGAAGCGACCGCTGGCCAGCGCCCCGGTGCGGAACGCCCGGCCGGCCACGTAGAGCTCCACCGCCGTGGTCGCGAACATCAGCGCCGCGGTGCCCGCGACCTGCCAGGGCGGCGGACCGGTGGCGGCGCGCGCGGCCATCAGGAACGGCGTGAACGGCGGGACCCACGACAGGGTCTGCAGCAGCGGCGCGTCCGGCCGCGTGACCGCCTGGCCCATGAACAGGATGGGGATGGTGAGCACGATCATCAGCGGCCCGAGCAGCGTCTGGGCCTCGCGCGGGGTCTCGCAGAAGGCCCCGATGGTGGTGAACAGGGTGGCGTACATCAGGTAGCCGCCCACGAAGTAGAGCAGGAAGTAGAAGATCAGTCCCTTGCTGATGAAGAGCGCGGCGAGCTGGGCGATGAGCGCCGGATTGGCGCTGCCGAAGACGATGAAAGCGACCGTCACCCACACCACCAGGGCGGTCGCGGTGACGGCGGCGGCGCCCAGGATCTTGCCGCCCATGATCTCCGGCGCCGAGGCCGAGGTGAGCAGCACCTCGAGGATGCGGTTCTGCTTCTCCTCGATGACGCTGTTGAGCAGGATGCCGGCGCCGGTGAGGATCAGGCTCCAGAGCACGATGCCCATGGCGAAGCCGGCGATGGCGGGCAGGCGGTCGGCGAAGGAGACGGCGCCGGCGCGGCTGCGCGGCGAATACTGGGTGACCATGGGCTGGGCGGCGTCGAGGGCGTCGATCTGCGAGGGCGTCAGACCCGCCTTGCGGAGCCGCGCATCGCGGGCGGCGGCGGCGAGTGCGTCGCTGAGCCGCGACTGCAGCGCCGGCTCGTTGATGTTGCGGGTCCACAGATCGAGCGACGGGTCGACAGCCGAGCCGCGGACGATGGCGACGGCGTCGAGTTTGTCGCCGCTGGGCGTGGTCCGGTCGCCCGAGAGGTAGGGCCGGACGGTGGCCCCCGCGGCCGCGGGGGTTGTGTAGTCGCCCGGCGGCGCGGCGACCACGATGGCCGCGAAGGGCTTGCCGGACGCCGCCGCCGCGCCGAGGGCGGACGCCTGGTGGGCGCCGGGGGTCAGGTCGACGATGGCGATGCGCGGCGTGGGCGCCGAGCGCAGGGCCATGCCGGAGAAGAACATCACGCTCAGCAGCCCCAGCGGCATCAGGCAGATCGAGAGCCAGAAGCCGACGGTGCGGACGAACGCCATGTATTCGCGGGCGGCGATGCGGAACGTTCGCGTCATCAACCTTCCCCCGGCCCGGTGAGGGCGATGAAAGCGTCGTGGAGATGCGGCTGCTTCAGCTCGAGGCTGGCGATCTCGAGGTTGCGGTCGAAGGCGGCCTTGAGCACCGCCTGCACCGGCGCGCCGGACGACAGGGCCGCCGTCAGTCGCGTCCGGCCGTCGTCCAGGGCTTCCGCGTGCACGCTGTCGACGCCAGGCGCCCCGGCCAGCGCCTCGCAGCCGAACGGCCCCTCGAGCACCAGCGTTCTCGGCGCGGCGCTGCAGGCGTCGGCCACGTTGCCGTCGAAGACCTTCCTGCCCCCGGCGAGCAGCACCACCTGGTCGCAGAGCCGCTCGGCGTGCTGCATCACGTGGGTGGAGAAGAGCACCGTCGCGCCGCGCTGGGCGAGACCCCGGATCAGGCCCTCCAGGGCCTGCTGGTTGACCGGGTCGAGGCCGGAGAACGGCTCGTCGAGGATCACCAGCTCGGGCTCGTGGGCGATGGCCGACAGCAGCTGCACCTTCTGCGACATGCCCTTGGAAAGCTCGCGGATCTGGCGGTCGGCGGCTTGGGCGAGGCCGTTCTCTTCCAGCAGCCGGCGCGCCCGTCGCTTCGCCTCGGCTTCGGGGACGCCCTTCAGCGAGGCGAAGAAGGCGATGGCCCCAACGGGGGTCATGCGTCGGTAGAGCCCCCGCTCCTCCGGCAGAAATCCGATCCGCCCCCGCACCCGCCGCCCATCCCGCTCCCCGAGCACCTCCAGTTCCCCCGAGGTCGGCGCGATGAGGCCGAGGATCATCCTGAGCGTCGTGGTCTTGCCGGCGCCGTTCGGGCCAAGGAAGCCGAGGATCGCGCCCGGCTTGACTTCGAACGACAGGTCGCCGACGGCCGTGAAGCCGCCGTAGCGCTTGGTGACGCCAGCTAGCTCGAGCGCGGGACGCATCGGACCCCCAACTAAGGCCCAATGCTTAGCAGGACTTTGCCGCCGCCGCCTCGACCGACAGGATGGCGCGCACCAGGTGGCCGGCGTGACGCTCGCCCAGCAGGGAGGCATGGTTGGCGCGGGGCACGTGGATCACGAAGCCGTCCCGCGCGCCGGTTGCGGGCGCGGCCTGCACCGCCCGGCGCGGCGAGCTCTGGCGACCATCGCCGGTGAGCACGACGGCGGTGGGCCAGGACGGGTTGAGGTCGCCGGCGGCCCGGGCCTGCCGGGCGTCGTCGGCCCAGGCGTCGACCTCCGCGGCGGCCCAATGGTTGTGGACCGGGTCGGCGAAGGCGCGCCGCTTCTCGGCCTTGGCGAGCGGCGGCAGGCCGATGGCGTCCCCCAGCGCGCCCGCCAGCGGCCGCTGCAGTCCGACGCTGGCGCCCCAGGCGGCCAGATGGGAGAGTGTGGTGAACGGCCCGACGTAACTGGCCGCCCAGGCGTGGTCCATCGCTTCCGGCGTCACCGCGTCGACCAGCACTAGGCCGCGAACGAGCGGCGTGTTGCGGGAGGCGAAGAGGCGGACGTGCATGCCGGCCATGGAGTGGCCGCAGACGATCAGCGGCCCGGTCTCGTCCTCGGCGGCCAACAGCGCCTCGAGGTCGTCGACGATGGCGGCGGAGTCCCGCGGCGCCGGCCCAGGATCGGAGAGACCGAGGCCGGCGCGGTCGTAGGCCAGCGAGCGAAGGCCCTGGGCCGCCAGCCGCGACTGCACCGCGGCCCAGTCCGCGGAGAAGCCGAACGAGCCGGCTTCGAGCACGACCAGCGGACGCGTCGACGTGGGCGGACCCTCCGCGACCACGCGCAGCCGCCGTCCGCCCGCGACCTCCACGAACCGGCCTCGAGGCTCCTGCAACGCCTCCGCCGCGCTCAACCGTCCCTCCCGTCGCGCCAACTCGCACCCAGCTTGGCGCGATCTCGTGAACGCACGATGTATGGGATGGCTTCCGCGGGACAATGCCTGAAGCGTGGCGGAACAGTCACGCTGCGCATATGATCGCGAAGCATGCGTTGTCAGTTGGGTAAGGACACATCGATGGCGTCCCTGAAGCATCTCGAGTTGGACGATGAGTCGGCCTCGATCGTGGATGAGGCCCTCAGGTCCGGCGAGTTCGGCGCTGCGGAAGACGTCGTACGCGCCGCGCTCAAGACGTGGCGGGCGGCTGAACACCGCCTCACCGCCCTCCGCGACGCCATCGAGGAAGGCGCCACAAGCGGTCCTGGCGTTCCGGCTGAGCAGGTATTCGCCGAACTCGAGGCCCGCTACCGAGACATATCGAGCCGGCCGGCTTGACGCCGGTCGTCTTCTCGCCCCGCTCGATACTTGACCTTCGCGAGATCGGTGACTGGATCGCGCAGAGCAATCCTCGTCGCGCCATCACTTTCGTGGTCGAGCTGC
>DATJRL010000206.1:0-2771 GCA_035504785.1 Caulobacteraceae bacterium | reverse complement strand
AGGCGCGGTAGCCGCTGCCCGAGGGCAGCACCTTGCGCTCGGTCACCTGATAGCCTTCCAGGTCGACCTCGGCGACGACATTGTGAACCGTGCGCTCGTCCTGCATCGTGGCCGCGGCCTGATACGAGCTGCCCGATTCCTGGAGGAAGTCCTTCTGATCGGCCGAGAGCTTGCTGTTCACCTGGTCGGCGACGGCGCGCTTGGCGTTGAGCGAGGCTTTGTCGATCGCGAATTGCAGGTCGCCCGAGGTGGCCGTGCCCGCCCCGTACATGTATCCGGGATCCGAGGGCGGCGTGACGTACCAGGACGGCGCCTGGTCGACCACGGCCTTGATCGCCTCGAGCTGCGCCTGCTGCTGCTTCTGCTGCACGGCGAGCGCGATCTGCGTAGGATCGGTGGGCGTCGAGGAGCAACCGGCAACGCCGATGGCGGCCACCCCCAGCGCTACGAGGATCGGTCCCTTCATGTGTGTTCTCCTGCATGATAGACGGCCGCGATTTCCTGTAGCCGGTCGGCGGCCTGACCGGCGCGTTCCCGATCGCCTTTGGCGAGGTACGCATCGCCTGCATGGCGGAAGGCGTCGATCGCCTGGCCCGTCCGCCCCGTGTTGAATTCGATGATGCCCGTGTTGTACCAGGCGAACCCGTCCTTCGGATCGAGCAGGATCGCCATGCGATAGGCCGCCAGCGCATCTTCGGTCTTGCCGTCGGCGGCGCAGGCCAGCGCCAGCCCGTCGCGATAGCCGGCGTTGGTGTCGTCGAGCGCGATCGCCTGGATGAAATCGTCCTGTGCGCGCGCATAGTCCTGGGCCGCCAGCGCTTCGCGGCCGCGCGTGAACCAGTCCGCCGCCGTCGCCACCTTGACCGTCGGCGGCTTGCCGGGATCGGCCAGGCTGGGCAGGGTCATCGGCGGGATGGTCGAGACCAGCCGGCGCGCCAGATCGTCGGTCAGCCGCGCCGACTGCTCGCCGCGGACATTGGTGAAGGCGCTGAACAGGCTGGTCGCGGCCGAGATCGGATCGATCGGAATGCCGCCATCGAGGCTCGAGGCGATATGGCTCCCTTCCCAGATCAACCTGCCGTCGGCCACGCGGCGCATCTTGAGGTCGGCGCCGACATCCACATGCGAGACGATGCCGAGGAAGGTGCTGCCGTAGTGGGTGACCTTGCCTTCGATCACCGCGGCGCAATGGAGCGCCGGCAGGTCGGCGGCCAGGCGGTCCACATCGGCCAGCGGCACTTCGCGCACCCGGGGCGCCAGATGCTCGTAGATGGCCGCGCGGATCGCCTCGGCCTCCTTGGCCGAGATGCCCTTGTCCGCCGTGAGGGGCAGCACGGCGACGCAGTCGGGCTTGGGCGCGTCGAAGCCGGGAAGAACCTTGAAGACCACTTCGTTGGTCAGCGTGTTGGGCGACGCCCAATCCTTCGAGGCGTCCACATAGGACGGGCTGGAGCAGCCTCCCAGCAATAGAGCGGCAAGAGCGACTCTTGCTTTTCCCATACCCCGACTCCCCACACCCGCACGACCGGCCCGTTCTATGCGGACCAGCCCCAGGAGGCGCAGCGCCGGCGTATGCCCCAATCCATGCCGGCGCTAATCGACGCCGTTTACTCGCACCGAGGACATGAACTCGCTTGGAGTATAACGGATCGCGCGGGCGATTCCCGTCGGTGAAACATTAATTATGGCACCGCGCAATCGCTTCCAAAGCATATGCCACAATCCATGCGCGAAGGTGTTTTCCCGTGACGATCCCAAGGCGGGAATCCTCCTGCTGCATCGGTCTTGCTAGGCAAAATTTGCCGGGCCGAGGCAGGAGAGCCTGGATCACCGCGCGGACGAGAATCGTTCACGGTCGCGAACGGTGCCACAACTGTCCGGTTGAGCAATTCCGATTGCAACGGCGTCTCCCCTCGCCTCGTAAGGGTCGTCATGGCCGGCCCGGCGCGCTTTGCGCGCCAACATTTATTTGCCTGCGGAGCAGGACGCCGGCCATCCACGTCTTTGGCGCCGCAAGAAAGGCGTGGATACCCGGGACTCGGCCTTCGGCCGGCCCGGGCATGACGATCTATGTCTGCATGGAGCCGATGTCGGACTCGCTGGGGTTGCGACAAAACCTAAGCCGGACAGCCCGGTGGACGGCTCATTTTGTTTGCGTGACGCCGGGCCGATGGCGCCGGCCGCTGCACCGCTATAAAATGCAAATGTGACGGGCGTCACAGAGGCGAGGGCTGTCGCGACGCCCCGGCGGGCGATACGAGGGGCGATACGGGGGCGATACAGTCATGCATCTGCCGACCTATTGGCTGTCGGTGGCCATGGCGATGGCAAGCCTGGCCTCGTTCGCCACGGTCTGGCGGACCTTGCACCTGCCCTCGTTTCCGGGACAGCGGAGCTTCGCCCTCTCGATCGCGGCGACGGCCTGGTGGGCGGCCGCGGTCGCCGTGGAGCACGGGACCGGCACCGTCGCGGGCAAAGTGTTCTGGGCCGAGATGGCCTGGTTCGGAATCATTCTCACACCGGGCGCCTGGGTCCTGTTCATCTGGAACTATATCCACGGGCAATCCCGTCCCGCGCCGCGCGCCGCCTATGGGGCGCTCTTCGTCATGGCGCTCCTGGTCTGGGGGCTGGCGCTGACCAACGGTGCCCATCACCTCCTGTATGTCGCGACGGTACCCGTCGGCGCGCCGCCCGCCATGACGGTCGATTACTTCCATGGGCCGCTCTATTTCGTCATGGCGGCCCTCTTCTATATGGGCATGGCCATGAGC
>DATJRL010000205.1:0-2530 GCA_035504785.1 Caulobacteraceae bacterium | reverse complement strand
ATGGATCGCGAGCCAAGCCCGCGGGTCGCGCCTCGCACCGGTCCACCTGACCCGCCCCTCGCCGCTCGATGCGAGCGGCCTGCCCCCATACGACGCATTAGATCGCCCTATTGTCCGTCCGAGGTGTTCGGCGAACGTTGTCATGCCCGCCGCCAACCTATCTCCGAACTGGCCACTTAGTGAATGCTTTCCAGGACATTTGGCATCGCCTCAAAGGTCTGCTCGCCCCCCGACTCGGAACTTCGGAGGGTCCGCTCTCTGGCTGATCGCCGGGGTCCTACCCGACCAGCGTCAGCCATTCGTCTTCGGTGAGCACCTGGATGCCGAGGTCGGCGGCGGTCTTTAGTTTGGAGCCAGCGCCGGGGCCGGCGACGACGATGTCGGTCTTCTTCGACACCGAGGACGCGACCTTGGCGCCGAGGCTCTCGGCCTGGGCCTTCGCTTCGTCGCGGGTCATGCGCTCCAGGGCGCCGGTGAAGACGACGGTCTTGCCGGCGACGGCGGTGTCGGACTTGGGACGCTCGGCGTCTTCGATGGCGATTTCGGCGACGAGGTTGGCGACGATCCGCCGGTTGTGGTCCTCGCCGAAGTAGGCGGCGGCGGCCTCGATGACGGCTTCGCCGATCTGATCGATGGCGTCGAGTTCGGCCTCGGCGTCGGGGTCGTGGGCGGCGACGCGGTCCATCGCCTCGAGGAAGTGCGCGGCCGAGCCGTAGCTGCGGGCCAGCGCCAGGGCGGTGGTCTCGCCGATGTGGCGGATGCCGAGGGCGTTGATGAAGCGGTCGAGCGAGATGGTGCGGCGCGCCTCGATAGACGCCACGAGGTTGCGGATCGAGGTCTCGCCGTAGCCGTCCCGCTCGCGCAGCGCCGCCAGCACCGGCTCGTTGCGGGCGAGGCGGAAGATGTCGGCGGGTTCCTGGATCAGCTTCTCGTCGAAGAAGGCCTGAAGCTGCTTCACGCCCAGGCCTTCGATATCGAAGGCGCGGCGGGAGACGAAGTGGATCAGGTGCTCGATACGCTGGAACGGACAGGCGAACGCGCCGGTGCAGCGGCGGATGACGCCGTGGATGGGCTGGCCCTCCGCATCCACGCCCTGGATGTCTCGGGCCAGCGGCGTGTGCAGCGGACAGGGGCAGTGGGTGGGGAAGTGGAACGGCGCCGCGCCGGGCGGCCGCTCCTCCGGCACGACGCCGACGATCTGCGGGATGACATCGCCGGCGCGCTGGACGATGACGGTGTCGCCGACGCGGATGTCCTTGCGGGCGATTTCGTCGGCATTGTGCAGGGTGGCGTTCTCGACCACCACGCCGCCGACGGTGATCGAGGTAAGGCGAGCAACCGGCGTCACCGCGCCGGTGCGGCCGACCTGGAGGTCGATGGCGTTGAGTATGGTGCGCGCTTGCTGGGCCGGGAACTTGCGCGCCACCGCCCAGCGCGGCGAGCGGGAGACGAAGCCGAGACGATGTTGCCAGTCGAGGCGGTCGACCTTGTAGACCACGCCGTCGATGTCGAAGGCGAGGTGCGGGCGAAGGCGCTCCATCTCGGCGTAGGCTTCGAGCAGGCCCGCGGCGTTCTCGACCCGCTTGGCCTGCGGCGTCACCTTGAAGCCCCAGGCGCGGAACGCGTGCAGCGCCTCCCACTGAGTCTCGGCGAAGGGCGCGCTCAGCACGCCCCAGGCGTAGGCGAAGAAATGCAGGTTGCGCTGCGCCGTGATCTTGGGGTCGAGCTGGCGCAGCGACCCGGACGCCGTATTGCGGGGATTGACGTAGGTCTTCTGGCCGGCCGCCGCCATGGCGGCGTTGAGCGCGGCGAAATCGGCGTGCTCGAAATAGACCTCGCCACGCACCTCGATGACATCGGGCCAGCCATCGCCTTGCAGGCGGTGCGGTATCTCGCCGATGGTCCGCAAGTTCGCGGTGACGTCCTCACCGACCCTGCCGTCGCCGCGCGTGGCGCCTTGGACCAGGACGCCCTGTTCGTAGCGGAGCGAGGCGGACAAGCCGTCGATCTTGGGCTCGGCGGTGTAGAACACCGGATCGTCGCCGAGCCGCAGGAACCGGCGGACGCGGGCGTCGAACTCCCGGGCGTCGTCATCGGAGAACGCGTTGTCGAGCGACAGCATCGGCACGCCGTGCTCGACCGGGGCGAAGGCGGCGGCGCGAGCCGCGCCCACACGCAGGGACGGCGAGTTGTCGCGCACCAAACCCGGGAAGCGCGCCTCGATGGCGGCGTTTCGCTGCTTGAGGGCGTCATAGACGGCGTCGGAGACGGTCGGCGCGTCCTCCTGGTAGTAGCGAATATCGGCCGCGGCGATCTCGTCGGCGAGGCGGGTCAGTTCCGCCAGCGCTTCGGCCTCGCTGAGGTCGGCGACGGGCTTCAGGTCAGGCATGCATCAAGGCGCGGGCGGCGGCCCTCGCGGCCTCGGTGATCTCGGCGCCGGACAGCATGCGGGCGATCTCCTCCTCGCGAGCGGCGGGGCCCAGGACCTCGACCTCGGTGCGCACCCTATCGCCCTCGCCGGCCTTGATCA
>DATJRL010000204.1:0-11487 GCA_035504785.1 Caulobacteraceae bacterium | reverse complement strand
CCGGCGGATGCCGCTGTCGGCGGTGGCGTTCCTGCAGTTCATCGGCCCGACCTGCGGATTCCTCATCGGACTGGTGATGGGCGAGCGCCTGACCGCTCTCGGCGTGGTGTCGTTCGCCTTCATCTGGGCCGGGGTCGCGGTCTTCATGTTCGGCGCCTGGCGCGCATCCCGACGCCTGCGGCTGGCGGTCGCGTGACCATGAGTGCGTGGTTCGAGACGCGCTCTTACGAGCGCTCCTCACCATGACGGGCTGTAGTGCGATCCAATATCTTCGTCATCCTGAGGAGCCCGCGTAGCGGGCGTCTCGAAGGGCGCAGGCCCCCGACTGCAACGGGTTCTACAGCCCCAGATACGTCGCTTCGATCAGCCGGCGGGCGCGGCGGTCGGCGATGAGTTCCGCCGACTGACGGTTCATCACATAGGCGCCGGAGACGCCGCGCTCCGGGTCGGCGAAGGCGCAGGAGCCGCCCCAGCCCGAATGACCGAAGCTCTCCGCACCCGGCCCGTAGATCCACAGGCCCTCGTTGCGGATGAAGCCTGCGCCCCAGCTCATCTCGTAAGGCAGCACGAGGTCCTGCCCCGCGATCCGCGAGCGCGACGCCTCCGCCGCCAGGCCCTCCGGCAACACCCGTGTCACGCCGAGGTCGCCGTCGCTGGCGAGCACGGCCATCAGCAACGCGAGCGCAGGCGCGGTCGCGTGGCCGTTGGCGGATGGTATCTCGGCGCGTCGGTAGGTCGCCGGATCGACCCCGCCGGGCGAGGCCCACTTGGTGAAGAAGGCGAGGCGCTTTTCCTCGGTCATCGGCCCGAGGTCGGGCATCGCCGGCGGCCGGCGCACCTCGGCGACGCGGCCATGCTCGCTGTCCGGCAGGCCGATCCAGAGATCGAGACCGAGGGGACCGGCGATGTCCTGCCGGAGCGCCGTCCCGATCGTGCGGCCGTCCGCGCGGCGGAAAATCTCGCCGACCAGGTAGCCGAACGTCACCGGGTGGTAGCCGCTGGCGGTTCCCGGCGGCCACAGCGGCGCCATCGCCGCCAGCCGCGCGCAAACGCCGTTCCAGTCCAGCCAGTCCGCCGGCGTCATCGGCCCCCACAGGCCGCACAGCCCGGCTTGGTGGGACAGCACCTGCTCCACGGTCACGTCCTGTTTCCCGGCCGCCGCGAACTCCGGCCAGAGTTCGGCGACGCGCTGGCGGTAGTCCAGCCGCCCCTCGCCCACCAGCCGCGCGACCATGAAGCTCGCCATCGCCTTGGTGGTGGAGAACACCGGCGTCAGGGTGTCGTCGTCGAAGGGCCGGATCCGGTCGCGGTCGGCCCAGCCGGCCATCAAGTCGACGACGACCTCGCCTTCGATCGCCAGCGCGAACCGCGCCCCCAGCTCCAGCCCCTCGGCGAAGTTGGCGGCGAAGGCCCCGCGCACCGCTTCGAATCTCGGCGGACAGACGCCCCGAATCTCGGCCTCAGCCACCCACCGTCTCCAACCGCACCCGCGCCGAAGCCGTGAGCGTCGTCGGCAGCGAGGCCAACGGCGCGTCGTCGGCGCCGCTCGCCGCGATCAGTTCCGCGAGCGATCCGACCGCGACCTCCAGCGCGTCGCTCGGGGCCCGTCCCTGAACCAGCGCCGCGGCCATGAACGCCGCCAGCAGGTCGCCAGTCCCCTTCGGCGCGGCCGGCGAGGGCGCGTGCGACGCCAGCCAGCCCTTGCCGCCATCTGCGTAGAGCACCCCGATGTCGCCGCCCGCCGGCACGGACGAGATCAGCGCCGGCCGTCCCAGCTTCGCCGCCGCGGCCGCCGCGCTTGGCGCGTCTGTCGCCCGCCGCCCCGTGACGTGGGTCAGCTCCCAGGCATTGGGCGTCACGAGATCGGCGCGCGGGATCAGATGGTCGGCGATGGCGACCGCGACCGCCTCGCGCACGTAGAGCCCCTTGTCCGCATCGCCGATGATCGGGTCGACGACGATTCGCGTCGCCGGCCCTGCCGCCTTGATCCGCGTCAGCGCGTCCGCCGCGACGGCGACCTGCTCGGGCATGGCGAAATAGCCGGTGATCACCGCGTCCAGCGCCTCGTACAGGCCCTGGGCTTCGATCCCCGCCAGCACCCCCTCGAAGGTCTCGGCCGCCACCGCCGCCCCGCCCGGCGGCCCATGTCCGGGGTGGCGCCCGAACAACACCGTGGGCGCCAGCACCGGCTCGATCCCCAGCCGCGCCAGCGCCAACAACTGCGCCGACCCGCCCACGCGGGACGCGGCGACGAAACTCGAGAGGATCAGGACGCGCATGCACCCATCTAATCCCCCCTCCCCCTTGAGGGGAGGGGTCAGGGGGCGGGGGTCTGTCGGCAAACGCACGGACGGCGGCGGGAAACCCCCCACCCCGACGCGGAGCCTGTCCTCGGGCCGACCTCGGTCGGACCCGGGGGCGTCGACCCTCCCCTCAGGGGGGAGGGTTCAGTATCTCCCCCAGCGCCCCCGCCACGCGATCGACGTCGTCGTCGGCCATGGCGGGATAGAGCGGCAGCGAGAGGCAGCGGTCGTACCAGGCTTCGGCGCCGGGCAGGTCGAGGGCGCCGTAGCGAGCGACGTAGTAGGGCTGCCGATGCACCGGGATGTAATGGACCTGGCTGCCGACGCCGCGCGCCCTCAGAGCCTCCACCACCTCGACGCGGGTCTTCCCGGCCGCGGCGAAGTCGATCAGCACGGTCATCAGGTGCGGCGCCGGATCGGAGCCGGGCGGGCGGGCGGCAGGGCGGACGAGCGGCGCGAGCGGGGCCAGCGCCGTCCCGTAACGCGCCGCCAGGGCCCGTCGCCGCGCCGCGAAGCGGGGCAGCTTGGCCAGTTGCGAGAGGCCGAGGGCGCAAAGCACATCCGGCAGGCGGTAGTTGAAGCCGATCTCGGCCATCTCGTACCACCATGGCTCCGCACCGCCCGGACGGATCATGCCGTGGCTGCGAAAGCGGCGCAGCCGTTCGGCGAGACGGAGGTCGGCGGTGGTGACCATGCCGCCCTCGGCGGTGGTGAGGGTCTTCACCGGATGGAACGAGAACACCGCCATCTCGCTCCAGCGGTTGTCGCCGGCCCGCGCCGGGATGTTGTCGAAGGTCATCCGCGCGCCGACCGCGTGGCAGGCGTCCTCCACCAGCGCCGCGCCGGCCGCACCCGCGATGCGCCGCAGCGCCGGCAGCTCGGCGACGTCGCCGCGCAGGTGCACCGGCAGCACGGCCGCGATCCGGCGGCCGCCGGCCCGGGCCACGGCGTCCGCCAGGGTCTCGGGCGTCATCAGGCCGCTCTCCGGATCGACGTCGGCGAACACCACTTCGGCGCCGACGTAGCGGGCGCAGTTGGCGGTGGCGAGGAAGGTGATCGACGGGACGATGCAGACCTCCGCCGGCCGCACGTCCAACGCCAGCATGGCCAGATGCAGCGCCGCGGTGCCGTTGGCGCAGGCGACGGCGTGGCGCGCGCCCACGGCCGCGGCGAAAGCCGTCTCGAACGCCTCGACGCGCGGCCCGGTGGTGAGGAAGTCGTCACGCAGCGCCGCGGCGACGGCCGCGATGTCGTCGTCCTCGATGGTCTGACGACCGTAGGGCAGGAAGGCGGGGGCGGCGCGCATCAGGCCGCCGCCTTTTCCTCCACCATGGCCAGCAGCGCCTCGCGGCTGAGCCAGTCCGTGTTGGTGTCGGAGGCATAGGAGAAGCTCTCGGCCACCGACCCGGCGCCGCCCAGGATGCGGAACGGTTCGCGCTGATACTCCACGAAGGCCGGCTCGATCGCGTAGCGGTCCCAGAGCTCCGCCGTGCAGCGCGCGTCGTCGGCGCTGATCATCATCTCGTGCAGCTTCTCGCCGGGGCGGATGCCGACGACGTCGAAGGTCGCGGCCGGGCACATGGCCTCGGCGAGGTCGGTGATGCGCATCGACGGGATCTTGGGCACGAACACCTCGCCCCCGCGCATGATCTCCAGCGACGAGAGCACGAAGTCGACGCCCTCGGGCAGGGTGATCCAGAAGCGCGTCATGCGCGGATCGGTGATCGGCAGCGCGGTCTTGCCGCACGCCACCAGGCGCTGGAAGAACGGCACCACCGAGCCGCGGGAGCCGACCACGTTGCCATAGCGGACCACGGAGAAGCGCGTGCCGATGTCGCCGGAGAGATTGTTGGCGGCGATGAAGGTCTTGTCCGAGGCGAGCTTGGTCGCGCCGTAGAGATTGATCGGATTGCAGGCCTTGTCGGTGGAGAGCGCCACCACCTGGCGCACGCGGTTGGTGAGGCAGGCCCAGACCACGTTCTCGGCCCCCATCACGTTGGTGGCGATGCACTCAGAGGGATTGTACTCGGCCGCCGGCACCTGCTTCAGCGCCGCGGCGTGAATCACGATGTCGACGCCGCGGAACGCCAGCGTCAGGCGGGCGCGGTCGCGCACGTCGCCGAGGAAGAAGCGCATCCGCGACAGCGTCTCGGGCGAAAACCGTTCGCGCAGGTCGTGCTGCATCTCGCTCTGCTTCAGCTCGTCGCGCGAATAGACGATCAGCTTGCGCGGCTCGTAGCGCCCCAGCACCGTCTCGATGAAGCGCCGGCCGAACGAGCCGGTGCCGCCGGTGACCAGGATCACCTTGCCATCGAGGTTGAGCGCGCCTGGCGCGAAACGGCCCACGAAGTCACCCCTGAACAGCAGAAATGGCGAAGCAGTCGCAGGGTCGTCCAGAAAGGGTTAATCGCGGCCTACCTGTAAGAGACCATCAACCTGCCGATGCGACCCTTGCGGCCCATGAACCGCCGACTCATCGTCGCTTCGCTGCTGGCGCTCGCGCCTGGGTTCGCGCTGGCGCAGGAGGCGGAGCGGCACAAGAAGGGCGGCGGTCCGTCCTTCATCGAGCTGCCTCCGCTTTCGGCCACCATCCTGCGGCCCGACGGCCGTCGCGGCGTCATGACCGTCGACGTGGGCATCGACGCGCCCGACCCGGCCCTGCATGCCCGCGCCGCCCAGTCGACGCCCTTGCTGGTCGCCGCCTTCGCGGAAGTCGTTCGCAACTACGCCGCCGGCCTGCCGCCCATGGGCGTGCCCAACGCGGACTATTTGTCGCTGCGCCTGCAGCGGGCGACGGACATGACGCTGGGTCGTCCGGGCGCCCGGCTGCTGCTCGGCAACATGCTGGTGAACTGACCCCTCGGGCCGGACGGGCGACATTGCCGGTCAGCCGTCGATGGTCTAGACACCGCCGCCTCGTCTCCAGCCGCCTCGGACGTCCATGGCCAAGCCTCCCGCCCCCACGACCCAGTCCGCCATCCCGGGCGCCGCCGAGTTCTCCGGCAACGTGCTGTTCTACTCCAAGCCCGAACCGCTCTCGCGGGAGATGCACGCCAAGATCGGGCTGCGGCGGATGGACAAGCCCTTCGGCTTCGCCGCCACCTCCAACGTCGTGCCGCTCACCGTGGCCGAGTTCCCGCTGGCCGGCCTCTCCTACCCGGTCATCTTCGCCGGCGAGCGCTACCAGCCGCTCGCCGTGATGGGCGTCGGCCAGGGCCAGAACCTGTTCGTCAAGCCCGACGGCGCCTTCGAGCTCGGCGCCTATATCCCGGCCTACATCCGCCGCTACCCGTTCGTGCTGGCCACCGACCAGAACCGCGGCCAGCTCGTGGTCTGCATCGACCGCAACGCGTCGATGCTGGGCGAGGACTACGACCTGGCCTTCTTCGACGATAGCGGTCAGCCGACCGACTACACCAACGGCTGCATCCAGTTCTGCAACGACTTCGAGACCGAGGGCCGGCGCACCGAGTCGTTCGTCAACCTGCTCAAGGAGCTGGATCTCTTCGAGGTGCGGCGCTCCACCTTCACCCCGCCCAACGCCGACGGAAGCGCCGGCGCGCCGCAACCCATCGCCGAGTATTTCGCGGTCTCCGAGGACAAGGTGAAAGCCTTGCCGCCGGCGAAGATCCAGGAGCTGCTGGCCAACGGCGCTCTCGCCCAGATCTACGCCCACCTGATGTCGCTGGCCGGCTGGGACCGCCTGATCGCCATGACCCTCGCCCGCCAGCCGCAGCTCATCCCGGCGAACGTGAACTAAACCCCGTCTCGCCCCCGGGACCGACCAGGGGTGGGCCCGAGACGGGACCTCCGCCTCAGATCAAGACGGCGACGCCTTCAGCCGCCGGATCAGCGCCGCCGTCGAGGGATCGTGCGCGCCGGACGCGCCGCTCTGCAGCTCGCCCAGCACCGCCTTGGCGAGCGTCTTGCCCAGTTCGACCCCCCACTGGTCGAAGCTGTCGATCCCCCAGAGCACGCCCTCGACGAACACCTTGTGCTCGTAGAGCGCGATCAGCGCCCCCAGCGCGCGCGGCGTGAGGCGATCCAGCAGGATGAAGCTGGTGGGACGATCGCCCGGGAAGTTGCGCCAGGGCTCGTCGGAATTGGCGCGGCCCACCATCAGCGCCTCGGCCTGGGCGATGGCGTTGGCCAGCAGCATGGCCTGATGTTCCGGAGGACCCTCGTCGCCGGCCGCCACCGCCACGATGTCCACGGGTACGATGTCGGTCCCCTGGTGCAGCATCTGGAAGAACGCGTGCTGGCCCGTGGTGCCTGCGTCGCCGAACACCGAGGACGCCGAACCGCGATCGAGCGGCTCGCCCGACCCGCTCACCCGTTTTCCATTCGACTCCATCTCCAGCTGCTGCAGGAAGGCCGGCAGCAGCGCCAGGCGCCTCGCGTAGGGCACGACGGCGCGGATCGGGCGGCCGAGGCCGTTGCGGTTGAAGACGTGCGCCAGCGCCAGCATCGCCGGCGCATTCTGGGCGAGCGGGGCGGTGCGGAAGTGGTCGTCCATCGTCGCGCCGCCGGCCAGCAGCTCGGCGAAAACGTCCCAGCCCAGGCCGATGGCGCAGGACAGCCCGACGGCGGACCAGAGCGAGTAGCGGCCGCCGACCCAGTCCCAGAAGGCGAACACCCGGTCCTCCGCCACACCGAACGCCGCCGCGCCGTCGAGGTTGGCGGAGACGGCCGCCAGGTGCCGGTTCGCGCCCGCTTGCCCAAGCGCCGCCGCCAGCCAGGCGCGCGCCGCACGGCCGTTGACCAGGGTCTCCTCGGTGGTGAAGGACTTGGAGACGGCGATGACCAGGGTCTCGGCCGGATCGAGTCCGGCCAGCGCCGCGGCGATCTCGGCGCCGTCGACGTTGGCGCAGAACCGCAACTCGATCGGCGGCGCCAGCGGCTTCAACGCCTCCCAGACCAGCTTGGGCCCCAGGTCCGAGCCGCCGATGCCGATGTGCACGAGGCTGCGGAACCGCTTGCCGGTCGCGCCGGCGATCCGCCCGGACCGGACGCCCTCGGCGAAGGCCCTCATCCGCGCCCGCGTCGCCTCGACCTCGCCCGAGATCGGATGGCCCTCGGCCCGGAAGTCCGCCCCGTCCGGGGCGCGCAGCGCCATGTGCAGCGCCGGGCGCTTCTCGGTGGCGTTGACCACGTCGCCGGCGAAGAGCCGCGCCCGGCGGCCCTCGACGTCGGCGGCGGCGGCGAGCGCGAGCGCCGCCGCCTGACCCGCTGCGCTCCACGGCTGCTTGGAAAGGTCGAGCGTCAGGCCGGCGGCTTGCAGCGTCAGGCGCGCCAGGCGGTCCGGCTCGGTTTCGAAGAACCCGTCGATGCGCCGGGCGCCGTCGGCGCTCGCGGCGGCCTCCAGCGCAGCCCAGGCGGCGTCTTTGTCAGCCATCGAAGTCCCTCATCGCGCGGCCCCTTTGGCTAACGCGCGGCGAAAAGAAAAGCCCCGGCGGTCGCCCGCCGGGGCCGATCTTGTCCGCTCCGCCCGCGCTCAGCGCCGCGAGCCGCCCATGAAGTAGAGCAGGAAGCGGAACAGGTTGACGAAGTCGAGGTAGAGGCTGAGCGCGCCATAGTTGGTCGCCACGCTCATCGCCGCCGTGTCGCCGCCGACCTGGTGGTACATCAGCTTCAGGCGTTGGGTGTCCCAGGCGATCAGGCCCGCGAAGATCAGCACCCCGATCAGGTTGATGGCGAAGTAGAGCGCCGACGAGTGGAAGAAGAACGCCGCCAGCATGGCGAAGATCAAGCCCCACAGGCCCATGATCAGGAAGCTGCCCATGCCGGAGAGGTCGCGCTTGGTGGTGTAGCCGACGAGGCTGAGGCCGCCGAAGGCGCAGGCCGTGACCAGGAAGGTCTGGAAGATGCTGACGTCGCTGTAGACGATGAACAGCAGCCCGAACGAGGCGCCGATCAGCGAGACGATCGACCAGTAGGTGAAGGCCGCCATGCCCGGCGAGGCCCGCCGCATGAACATCTGGCTCAGCAGGATCACCAGCGGCGCGAACGCCACGACCATCCCGAGGATGGTGTAGTTGAGGTGGCCATACGCATCAACCGAGAACAACAGCTGCTGCACCGGCGGATAGGTGCCGGTGACCCAAGCCAAGGCGGCCGAGACCACCAGGCCCAGGCCCACCTTGTTGTAGACGCCCAGCATGAAGCCGCGCAGGCCCGCGTCCACGCTCATGTCGGTTACGACAGGCGTCGGCTGCGAAATCCCGCGATTGAAGTCGCTCATAGAAGATAGCCCTTCTGAATGCGTCCAAGACTGTGACGGACGCGTCACCGAAAATATCGGCCTTGGCGCGCCGCCATGCAAGACCAACCGAAGTGAAGGTTGAGTTATCTACTCGGCGCGCAGGACCGGGGCGGGACGCCGGGCGAGGGCGTGCAGCGCCGCGAGCAGCCCCGCGACGCCGGTGAACGCCGCGGCGGTCGCGATCAGCGCCGCGACGCCGGCCCAGTCGACGCTCCAGGTCGCCTCGAACATCTTGACCACCACCGGCCAGGCGGCGGCGTAGCCCAGGGCGACTCCGGCGAGCCCCGCCACCGCCCCCACCGCGCCGTACTCCACCGCGTAGGCTGCCAGGATCTGCCAGCGCGCCGCGCCCAGCACCTTCAACGTCGCCGCTTCCTTGGCGCGAGCCCGGGCGCCGGCCGCGATGGCGCCGGCCAGCACCAGCAGACCGGCCAGACCCGCCACCGCCGCCGCGCCGCGCACGGCCAGCGTCAGGCGGTCGAACAGCGAGGCGGCGGCTTCCAGCTGCTCGCGCACGCTGATCACATCCACCGCCGGGAACGACGCCCCGAGGGCGTTGGTGACGCGCGCCTCCTCCGCCGGCGTCGCCTTGGCGATGGCCACCTGGCGCAGCGTCGCGCCGGCCAGGGCGGCGGGGTCGATCACCACCGTGAAGTCCGGGCCGAAGCCGCCGAAGTCCACCTTGCGCAGCGCGGCGATGCGGGCGTCGACATCCCGTCCCAGCAAGCTGAGGGTGAGGGCGTCTCCGACCTTGAGACCGGCGGCCCGCGCCACGCCGGCCTCCAGCGCCACCTCCGGCGGACCCGCGTAGTTGGCCGGCCACCAGCGGCCGGCGGTGAGCCCGGCGTCCGGCGGCTCCGGCCCGATGGCCGTCAGCGCGAGATCGGCGTCGAAGGCCCAGCGCCCGTTCGCCTCGATCCGGGCCTCGTCGACGGGCATGCCCCTCAGCCCCGTGATGCGGCCGGTGAGGAACGGGAAGCGCTGGTAGATCGCCGGCGTCAATGGCCGGCCCATCGCGGCGGCGACAGCCGCGTCGAAAGCGGCGGCGCGGGCGCCGGGGATCTCGGTGAACACCATCGCCGGCGCGGCCTTCGGCGCGGCGACGGTGACTTCGGCGACCAGGCTGGACTGGATCAGCACAACCATCGCCAGCAGCGCGACGCCGAGTCCGATGGCCGGCGCGGCGGTTCGGGCGGCGGAGTGTGGGCCGGCAAGGTTGGCGAGACCGATGCGGACCGGACCGCGCGATGCGCCGCGCATCCAGCCGGCAAGCCGCGCCGCTCCGATCCCGATCAGGAACAGCGCCACGAACGCCGCCGCGACGCCGCCGATCATGATCGCCGCCGCCAGCCGGGTGGGGGCTGTCAGCACCGCCAGCGCCGAAAGGCCGGCGCCGGCGGCCAGCGCGCCGATCAGCTCCGGCCCGAGCCGCATCCGCCCGCGCAGTTCCTGACGGAACAGCGCCGCCGGCGGGGTCGAACGGGCGCGCCCGAGCGGGGCCAGCGAAAAGGCGGCCGCCGCCAGGGCGCCGAACGCCGCCGCGCGCGCCAGCGGCGCCGGATAGATCGCGAACAGGGCCGGGACCGGCAGCTGGTCCTTGACCAGCGCGCCCAGCACCAGGGGCGCCGCGGCGCCGACGACGAGGCCCAGACCGATCCCCAGCGCCGCCAGCACGCCGATCTGGATCAAATAGACGTTGCGCGCCAAGGCGCCGTCCGCGCCCAGGGCCTTCAGCGTCGCGATCGAGGGCTTGCGGGCCTCCAGGTAGGCGTCCACCGCGCCGGAGACGCCGAGACCGCCGGCGATCAGCGACGACAGCCCGATGAAGCCGAGGAAATATTCCAGCTGGTCGATCAGGCGCCGGAACCCGGGCGCGGCGTCGTCGCGGTCGCGAACCCGGAAGCCCTGGGCGTGAGGCAGGATGGCGCGGATCTGGCGATGGGCGTCCGCCAGCGAGACGCCGGGCCGGAGCTGGATGCGGGCCATTTCGGCCACCGGGAGGCCGGGCGTGAAGAAGCCGCCCCGCGTCATGATCTCATGCCGGGCGAGAACGCGGGCGCCCAGAGCGAAGCCGCGCGAGAGCCGGTCAGGCTCTCCGATCAGCACCGCCTTGGCTACCACGGGCGCGTTGCCGATAAGGAACCGGTCGCCCAGCTTCAGGCCCAGGCGGTCGAGCAAGGTCTGCTCCACCGCCACGCCCTCGGCGTCGCCGACCGGCGCCAGCGCCCGGGCGAGGCTTGCGCCGCCGCCCAACGTCACCTGGCCCAGCAGGGGAAAGTTCGCGCTGACTCCGCGCAGCTCCACCAGCCTTCGCTCGCCCGACGGCGCCTGGGCCATCGCGCGGATCGCCGCCGAATAGGAGACGCGGCCCAGCCGCTCCAGCTTCGTCCGCTCCGCCGAGCTGAAGGGACGCATCTCGATGCCGACGGCGATGTCGCCGCCCAGGATCTCGGCCGCCTGCGCCGCCAGCCCCTGCCGGAACGCCTCCGCCGTCGATCCCGCCGCCGCGATCGCCGCCACCCCGAGCGCCAGGCAAGCCAGAAAGATCCGAAACCCCCGCACCCCGGCCCGCAGCTCCCGCAATGCGAACCGGACGGAGAGCGGCGTCATCACGGAATCTGCTCCAAGGGGACCCTCGCTCCGGCGAACGTCCCCTTGGAACCACGAAAAACACGAGAAGCACGAACGGGCAGGCTTGAAAGGCCGCCGAAGGCGGCAAGCATCTCTTTGGCCACGGAAAACACGGAGAACACGCACGAAGGCGTTTGCGCCAATCCGTGGTTTCCGTGTCTTCCGTGGTTGAATCCTTTGAAGGCCCGGCTCCCGCCGGGCGCGCTCAAGTTCGTGCTTTTCGTGTCTTTCGTGATCAACTTCTTCCTTCAGGCGCCGCCTCGATCCGCCCCGCCGCCATGCGCACGACAC
>DATJRL010000203.1:0-4552 GCA_035504785.1 Caulobacteraceae bacterium | reverse complement strand
CCTCGACTTCGCCGACGTCCGCACGGTGATGACCGAGATGGGCAAGGCGATGATGGGCACCGGCGAAGCGCAGGGCGAAGGGCGCGCGCTGCTCGCCGCCGAGAACGCCATCCAGAATCCGCTGCTCGACGAAGTCACCCTTCGCGGGGCCAAGGCGGTGCTGGTCAACATCACCGGCGGCCTCGACATGACCCTGCTCGAGGTCGACGAGGCGGCCAACGCCATCTCCGCCCAGGTCGACGCCGAGGCCAACATCATCTTCGGCGCCGCGTTCGATCCGTCCCTGAAGGACACCTTGCGCGTCTCGGTCGTGGCGACCGGCATGGACGGCGCGTCGATCGCCGCGATCGAGCCCGCCGCGCCCCGCCGCACCGCCCGGCAGGCCGAACCCGAGACCCTGGCGCCGGAACCCGTCGCCTATGTCGAACCCGAGCCGGCGCCGCTTCCGGAGCCGGTTACGAGCTTCGAGCCGGAGCCGGTCGCCTCCGAACCGGAGGCGGTCGAGCCCGAGCTCGCCGCCTACGAAGCGCCGCCCGAGGCCGCTCCGCCGATCGTGCAGCCGAAGCTGTTCGAGCCGTTGCGGGCGGCCGCTTACAATACGCCGCCGGCCATTGAGCCTCAGGCCGTCGCCCCGGCCGAGCCTACCGTCATCGCGCCGCAGCCCCGCGCCGTGCCCAAGATCGTCGATCCGCTGGTCGCCGAGGATGAGGAGCTGCCCTTCCTCTCTTCGTCCCGGCTCGCGGGCGAGTCTCGCCCCCAAAAAGGCGGTTGGCTGAGCCTGTTCGGCGGCCGCCGTCAGGAGCCGCCGCGGCCGGCGCTGCGCTCGGTCGGATCGGCCCAGCCCGTGGAGGCCGCGCCCGAGGAGGCTGCGGAGGACGCGGACGACCTCGAGATTCCGTCCTTCCTGCGCCGGCTGGCCAACTAAACGGTCGGCGCGGCCCGGCCTCTCGTCTAGGATCGTCGCTCGCGGGCGCCGTGGCCCGTTTCGAGAGCCGGGTCAGCCTTTGCAAGCGTTTCAGACCACCTTGGCCGCGCCGGCGGTCCTGTCCGGCGTCGGCGTCCACAGCGGCGCGCCGGTGCGCATGACCCTCAAGCCCGCGCCAGCCGGCGCCGGCGTGGTCTTCGTCCGCACCGACCTGCCCGAGGCGACCAACCGCATCCCGGCCAGCGTGGAGACCGTCAGCGCCACGATGCTGGCCACCGTGGTCGCCAACGCCGAGGGCGCCAGCGTCTCCACCGTCGAGCACCTGATGGCCGCGTTCGCCGGGCTTGGGATCGACAACGCCCTCGTCGAGATCGACGGCCCCGAAACGCCGATCATGGACGGCTCGGCCGCTGACTTCGCCGACGCCCTCGACGCGGCGGGGGTCGCAACGCTGCCGGCGGCCCGTCGCTACCTGCGGGTCCTGGCGCCGATTGAAGTCGGCGGGCCCGGCAAGCGGGCCGCCCTGGTTCCGGCCGAGCGGTTTGAGATGTCGGTAGAGATCGTCTTCGGTGCGCCGGCGATCGGCCGCCAGCAGCTCGATATCGCGTTGGATCCCGCCAGCTTCCGCGCCGAACTGGCTGACGCCCGCACCTTCGGCTTCATCGCCGAGGTCGAGCAACTGCGGGCCGCCGGCTATGGCCGCGGCGCGTCGCTCGACAACACCATCGTCGTCGACGGCGACCATCTGCTGAATCCCGGCGGGCTGCGCCGTCCCGACGAGTTCGTGCGCCACAAGGCGATGGACGCCCTCGGCGACCTGGCGCTGCTCGGCGCGCCGATCCTCGGCCGCTATGAGGCCTCCTGCAGCGGGCATGCCCTGAATAACGCGCTCGCCCGCGCCGTTCGGGGCCAGCCGGAGGCGTGGCGGTACGTCGCCGCCGAAGCGCTGGCCGAGACCGACTGAGCGCCCTTTCGCCGCCGCCTTCGCGTGGTGTAGAAGCAGGGCCCTGCGCCGGGCGCGGGGCTTTTCATAAGGTGACCAAGGCTTGCTTCGACATTTCTCCGGCCGCGCCGCCGTCGTCCTGATCCTGGTCGGCGCTCTCGCGGTGAGCGGCTGTTCGGTGTTCCACAAGAAGAAGAAGCCGACCCTCGCCTACGAGGAGCGGCCGGTGGAGCTCCTCTACAACGCCGGCGCGTCGCGGATGGACAGCCATCAGTGGAACGAGGCGGTCAACTATTTCCGCGAGGTGGAGCGTCAGCACCCCTATTCGGAGTGGGCGCGCCGCTCGATCCTGATGACCGCCTACGCCCATTACATGGCCAACGACTACGCCGAGGCGATCAGCGACGCCGACCAGTTCATCTCGCTCTATCCGGGCAATCCCACCACGCCCTACGCCTACTATCTGAAAGCCATCTGCTACTTCGAGCAGATCGTCGACGTCGGTCGCGACCAGGCCTCGACCTCCGAGGCGGGCGAGGCGCTGCGCGAGGTCGCAAAGCGTTTCCCCAACACGGAGTATGCCGCCGACGCGCGCCTGAAGATCGACATGGTGCAGGACCAGCTGGCCGGCAAGGAAATGACCGTCGGCCGCTACTACCTCCGCAGCGGCGATCCCATCGGTGCGATCAACCGCTTCCGCACCGTGGTCGACAAGTATCAGACCACCTCGCACACGCCGGAGGCGCTCTACCGTCTCGTTGAAGCCTACCTGACGCTCGGCCTGGTCGGCGAGGCCAAGCGCAACGCCGCGGTCCTGGGCTACAACTACCCCGGCGACGCTTGGTATACGGACGCCTACAACCTGATGACCAGCAAAGGGTACCGGCCCGGCGTGGCGCCCAACCCCCATGGCAAGCGCGGCCCGCACTTCCCGTTCTTCGGCCACCACGACAAGGGTTCCACCCTGGCGCCGCCGAGCGACGTCACCAATGCCGAGACAGGCTCGACCACCACCGAGGCCGACCAGAGCGGCGGGTCGTCGGCGGCCGGCCAGTCGTCGGCGACGCAAACGCCGCCGCCGGCCAAGCCCCAGGGCGGGTTCGTGCATGGGGTTCTGGGGCTTTAGCCAACCTCGATTCTCGGCGACCCTCGGCCCATGCTGATCGGCCTTGGCGCTCGTGACGTTGTCCTCATCGAACGGCTCGACCTGGCGTTCGGGCCGGGCCTGACGGCTCTCACCGGCGAGACCGGCGTCGGCAAGTCGATCATCCTCGACGCCCTCGGTCTGGCCACCGGCCGCCGCGCGGACTCCGGCCTCGTCCGCCGCGGCGCCGATCAAGCTTCCGCCGCGGCCATTTTCGCGCCGGGCGTCGGCCACGCCGCCTGGTCGGTTCTGGAGGAGAAGGGGCTGAGCTTCGCGCCCGACGAAGATCTCGTGTTGCGTCGCACCCTTTCCAGCGACGGCCGCTCCCGCGCCTTCGTCAACGACCAGCCGGTCAGCATCGCCGTGCTGCGCGAGCTCGCGGGACTGCTGCTCGAGGTCCATGGCCAGCATGAGACCGTCGGCCTGCTCGACCCGTCCACCCACCGCGGCCTGCTGGACGGCTACGGCGCGCTGGCCACGGAGCTGGCCTCGTGCGGCGAGGCCTGGAGCCGCTGGAGAGCGGCGCGCGAGCGGGCTCAATCGCTGCGCGACGACGCCGAGCGTTACGCCCAGGAGTCCGAGGAGCTGGCCCACCGTCTCGCCGAGCTCGATCGACTTGACCCGCACGACGGCGAAGAGGTCGCGCTGGCCGAAGAGCGGGCGCTGTTGGGCGCCGCGGAAAAGACCCTGGCCGACATCTCCACGGCCTCCGAGGCGTTCGGCGGCGAAGCCCTGACCCATCGGCTCGGCCAAGCCCTGCGAGCCCTGGAACGGGCTCGCGACCGAGCTGTCGCCGCGGGCGCCGCCTCCGAGGGTCCGGCCGTCCGACCGATCCTCGAAGCGGTCGAGGCGACGGAGCGCGCGCTCTCCGAGGCCGTCGAGGCCGACGCCGCGATCGACGCCGCGGCCCGCGGCTTCGACTTCGAGCCGAACCGGCTGGAGAAGGTCGAGGAACGCCTGTTCGCCCTGCGCGCCCTCGCCCGCAAGCTCGGCGTACCGGTCGACGCGCTGCCCGCGACACGCAACGCCATCGCCGAACGCCTGCTGGAAATCGAAACCGGCGAGACGGCGCGCACCGCCGCCGACAAGGCGGCCAGCGAGGCCAAGGCGGCTTACGCCGCCGCCGCTGGCGCGCTCTCGGCGGCTCGCCGCGCCGCCGCCGACCGTCTCGCCGCCGCCGTCCAGGCCGAGCTGGCGCCGCTCAAGCTGGAGAAAGCCCGCTTCCGCGTCGCGATGGCGCCTCTGGCCGACGACCGCGCGGGTCCCGCCGGCGTCGACCGCGTCCAGTTCGAGATCGCCACCAATCCCGGTGCGCCCTTCGCGCCCCTGGCCGCCATCGCCTCCGGCGGCGAACTCGCGCGCTTCGCCCTGACCCTGAAGGTCGCGCTCGCCGCCCGCTCCGCCCAGCAGCCGCTGATGATCTTCGACGAGGTTGACCAGGGCGTCGGCGGCGCGGTCGCCGATGCGGTGGGCAAGCGGTTGAAGCGTCTGGCTGCTGACGCGCAGGTGCTTGTCGTGACCCATAGTCCCCAGGTCGCCG
>DATJRL010000202.1:0-2883 GCA_035504785.1 Caulobacteraceae bacterium | reverse complement strand
GGAACGGAACGCCGGCCTCCGACGCAAGTTCCTCGGCGGCGGCGCGCAGCTCCGGCCCGAGGAACACCGCGTCCAGCACCACGGTTCGTCCCGCGTCCAGCAGCCGCCCGGCCAGGCGGAACATCTCGCCGTAGGTCTCCGCGCTGCGGCGGGAGGTGTATGAGCCGCGCGGGATGCGATCCAGCGGACCAACGCCGGCGAGGCGCTTGCGGATCTCGTCCGAGCGCAGGATCACCGCGCCGGGCGCTGCGCCGAGGTCGGGCGCGACGCGGCGGGCGAGGGTGGTCTTGCCGGTTCCGGAGAGGCCGCCGATCGCGATCAGTCGCGCCGCCGGCGGCGCCAGGTGATCGGCGGCAGCCGCCAGGTAGGCGCGGGCGGCGTCCGGCTGGTCCTGGTTGGCGGTGACGTGCGCGCGCACCGACGCCCGCGTCGCCAACAGTAGCGGCAGCAGCGCCAACCCGTCCCAGAGCGTGTGGGGAAACGCGCGGGCCGCCTCGTCGAGGTAGGCGTTCAGCACCCGGTTCGCCGGCTCGCGGCGTCCGCGGAACCAGAGGTCCATGATCAGGAACGCGATGTCGTAGAGCACGTCGATCTCCGACAGCAGATCGTTGAACTCGATGCAGTCGAACAGCACCGGCTCGCCGTGCTCGAGCAGGATGTTGCCGAGGTGCAGGTCGCCGTGGCAGCGGCGCCCGTAGCCCTGGGCGCGTCGCAGCTCCAGGAGCGGCGTGAAGGCCGCGAGGGCGGCGTCCGTGGCCGCGATCACGCGCTCGCTGTCTTCGGCGCCCAGCACGCCCGACATCGCACGCAGGTGCTCGGCGTTGGTGCGGATGGTGTAGCCGAGCGCCTTCACCCCGCCGCCCTCCGGCCGCACCTCGGCCCCGGCGTGGAAGCGAGCGATCGTGCGCCCCAGCGTCTCGGCCAGCGCCGCGTCGACGTGGTCGGGGTGTTGAGACAGCACCGCGTCCGGATCGAACCGCCGCATCTCGAGCGCTTGCTCGACCGTCTCGCCCTCGCCATCGAAGGCGAAGCTGTCGGCCCGGCGGGTGATGCGGCGCACCGCCCGGTAGATGTCCGGGGCGGTGACGCGGTTGAAGCGCAGCTCCCGCTCGAGCGCCCAGCGCCGCTTGTCCAGCGTCGAGAAGTCCAGGAAGCCGTAGTCCACCGGCTTCTTCACCTTCAGCGCCCGCTCCCCCTCCAGGAACACCCAGGCGCACGAGGTCTCGATCACCCGCTCGGCGCGCGCGGCGAGCCAGTCGTGGACGCTCATTTTCCTCCCCCGTTGGGGGAGGGGGACCGCAAAGCGGTGGAGGGGGCTCGCGGCGGCACAGGCCCCCTTCGTCCGGACGCTGACGCGTCCAGCCACTTCCCCCAGAGGGGGAAGAGATTCAAGGATACAGCCGCCGCACGGTCCAGGCCTCGCCGGCGCGGTCGAAGACCAGGCGTTCGTGCAGGCGGAACGGGCGGTCGCGCCAGAACTCGATGGTCGCGGGCTTGACCTTGAAGCCGGACCAATGCGGCGGCCGCGGCACGGCGGCGATGCCGAACCTCAGCCCCATCTCGGCGATGCGGCGCTCGAACGCCAGCCGGTCGGGCAGCTCGCGCGACTGGTCCGAGGCCCAGGCGCCGATCTGCGCCGAGCGCGCCCGGGTCGCCCAATAGGCGTCGGCCTCGGCCTCGGTGACGGCGGTCGCCTCGCCCCGCACCCGCACCTGCCGGCGCAACGACTTCCAGTGGAACACCAGCGCCGCCTTGGGATGGGCGAGGAGTTCGCGGCCCTTGGCGCTCTCGAAGTTGGTGAAGAAGGAAAAGTCCCCGGCGTCGACGCCCTTCAGCAGCACCATCCGCGCGTCGGGCATCCCGTCCGCGTCGACGGTGGCCAGCGTCATGGCGTTGGCGTCGTTGGGCTCGGACTTCACGGCGTCCGCCAGCCACCGCTCGAAGAGCCCGATCGGGTCCCGGTCGGCGATCGGCGCCAGCGGCTCGGCCGCCGCGACCTTGGCGAGATAGTCCGCCTCGCTGGGCGAAGATGGGATCAGAGGCTTGGGCATCGGGAGCCCTATAGCCGAACCTGGCCGCCCGCCGAAACGCCCCCGCCTTAACCGCTCGTTGAGCATGCCCGCGCGAGGGTGCCGGCCGATGCCGGCCGACCCCAACAACCGCCTTGCGGCCTACGCCGTGCTGGGTCTCGATCCCGGCGCGCGGCCGGAAGCCCTGATCGGCGCGTTTCGCGACGCCGCCAAGCGTTGTCATCCCGACCGCCCCGGCGGCGACGCCGAGAGCTTCCGCCGCGTGCTGGAAGCCTACCGCCTGCTGCAGAGCCAGCCGCAGCTCCCGGCGCCGACCGACCTGCCGCCGTTCATGTCCCCGGCCTTCGCCCCTTACGTCGAGGTGTCGCCGCTGGTGGCGCTGCGAGGCGGCGAGTGCGAGGCGGTGCTGGCCGGCGGCCGCCGCCGGACCGTGCGCATTCCGCCCGGCGTTCGCCACGGCGAGACGGTCAGCGTCGCGGGCGTATCGGTGAGCGTCAGGTTCCTCGGCGACGGGGTGCTGCAGGCGCGCGGCTCGGACCTCTGGCTCACCGTCCCGGTCCCCGCCAGCCTGCTGGGCGAAGGCGGCCGCGTCACCGTCGAGACGCCGCTCGGGCCCAAGGTGCTCTGGATCAGCCGCAGGGTGGCCCAGCGCCGCCTGATCCGCCTGGAGGGCCAGGGCCTGCCGGCGCGCGGCGGCCATCCGCGGGGCCACCTCTTCCTGCGCCTCGCTCCCGACCCCGCCGAACCCGAGAGCGCCGCCCGCGTCCAGCTGAAGAAGTTCGCCGCCGCCTGGGCCGCCTGAAGCGTCACCCCGCCGAAGGCGGAATAGAGAACCACAAAGCGCACCAAGTAA
>DATJRL010000201.1:0-14785 GCA_035504785.1 Caulobacteraceae bacterium | reverse complement strand
TCCCACCGGCGCGCTCGCCGGGCTGGCGGCCGCCGAGTGGGAGGCGCAGGGCGCGGAGATCGCGCCGGCGACCATGCCGGCCACGCGCCTCGCCTGGACCGCCATCGCCCTCGACGCCGACGCCAGGCTGCGGGACGAGGCGGCGGCGCGGCTGGGCTCGTTCGCCGCCTCGGACCTGCTCTGCTATTTCGCCGAATGGCCCCGCCCGCTGGTGGCCCGCCAGGAGGCCGAGTGGGCGCCGATGATCGCCTGGGCCGAGGCCGCGCTCGGCGTCAGCTTCACCCGCACCGCCGGCGTGATCCACCAGCCCCAGCCCGAGGCGACGGTGGCGCGGATCACGGCGCTGGCGGCCGAGGAAGACCCGTTCGTCCTCGCCGCGCTCGGCGCCGCCGCGCCGCTGTTCGGCTCGGCGATCCTGGCGCTGGCCCTGCGCCACGGCGAACTCACCGGCGACGACGCCTTCGCCCGCTCCCGCCTCGACGAAACCTTCCAGGAAGAAAGCTGGGGCGCCGACCCCCAGGAAACGGCCCGCGCCGCCGCCATGGCCGACGAAGCGCGGCTGCTGCAGCGGTGGTTTGCGGCATTGGCGACCATTGAGAGCGCACCGGAATTACGGTGACAGTGTACTAAACTCGCTCAGTCCGGGCCTCGCCGACCGACAATCGAGCGCGCCTGTCACCGTAGCCAGCAGTCGTCACGCTTGTCAGCGGGGAGGGGGGCCGGTACGCCTGCGCTGCGTCAGTTGGCGGAAGGCAGGCCCATGCAGCACATCCTCGAAGAGCTCGAAAAGCGGCGGGCGCAGGCCCGGGCCGGCGGGGGCGCGCGGCGGATCGAGAGCCAGCACGCCAAGGGCAAGCTCACCGCCCGCGAGCGGCTCGACCTGCTGCTCGACGAGACCTCCTTCGAGGAGTTCGACATGTTCGTCGAGCACCGCAGCCACGACTTCGGGATGGAGAACCAGCGCATCCCCGGCGACGGCGTGGTCACCGGCTGGGGCACCATCAACGGCCGCGTGGTCTACGTTTTCTCCAAGGATTTCACGGTCATCGGCGGATCTCTTTCCAAAGCGCACGCCGAGAAGATCGTCAAGGTGCAGGAGATGGCGGCCCGCAACGGCGCGCCGATCGTCGGCCTCTTCGACGCCGGCGGCGCGCGCATCCAGGAAGGCGTCGACAGCCTCGCCGGCTACGCGGACATCTTCCTGCAGAACGTGCTGTCGTCCGGGGTCATCCCGCAGATCAGCGTGATCATGGGGCCTTGCGCGGGCGGCGACGTCTATTCGCCGGCGATGACCGACTTCATCTTCATGGTGAAGGACACCTCGTACATGTACGTCACCGGCCCGGACGTGGTGAAAGCCGCGACCCACGAGGACGTCAGCCATGAGGACCTGGGCGGCTGGCGGGTGCACGCGGTGAAGAGCGGCGTCGCCGACGGCGCCTTCGACAACGACCTGGAGGCGATGACCCAGGTCCGCCGGCTGATCGACTTCCTGCCCTCGTCCAACCGCGAGAAGCCGCCGGCGCGCGAGAGCTTCGACGATCCCGACCGCGACGAGCCCTCGCTCGACACCCTGGTGCCCGCGAGCCCCAACAAGCCCTACGACATGAAGGAGCTGATCCTGAAGGTGGTCGACGAGGCCGACTTCTTCGAGATCTCGCCGGACTTCGCCAGGAACATCATCACCGGCTTCGGCCGCATGGACGGCGAGACGGTGGGCTTCGTCGCCAACCAGCCGCAGGTGCTGGCGGGCGTGCTCGACATCGACTCCAGCCGCAAGGCCGCGCGGTTCGTGCGCTTCTGCGACGCCTTCGGCATCCCGATCGTCACCTTCGTCGACGTTCCTGGCTTCATGCCGGGGACCCGCCAAGAGAACGGCGGCCTAATCAAGCATGGCGCGAAGCTGCTCTTCGCCTTCGCCGAGGCCACGGTGCCGAAGGTGACGGTGATCACCCGCAAGGCCTACGGCGGCGCCTTCGATGTGATGAGCTCGAAGAACATCCGCGGCGACCTCAACTACGCCTTCCCGACCGCGGAGATCGCGGTGATGGGGCCCAAGCAGGCGGTGGAGATCATCTTCCGCGCCGACGCCGGGGATCCGCGGAAGCTGGCCGAGCTGGAGGACGACTACCGCCAGCACTTCGCCAACCCGTTCGTCGCCGCCTCGCGCGGCTACGTCGACGACGTGATCATGCCCCATGGAACCCGCCGCCGCATCGTCCGCGCGCTGAAGATGCTGAAGACCAAACAGCTCTCCAACCCCTGGAAAAAGCACGACAACATTCCGCTGTAACGTCTCTCCTCACTCGCAACCCCGGCCTTGTGCATGGTCCCCCTCCCCCGCTAAAGCGGGTGAGGAGTTCGCCGCAAAGGAGGGTGCATGGCGGGGGATTCCGATCTGCTGGACACCACCGAGGGGCTGGAGGCGCGGCGTCTTCGGCACTGGTACGACCGGCTGATGATGCTGGCCGACGGCGTCTTCGCCATCGCCATCACCTTCCTGGCCATCGACATCACCAACCCGCCGGACTGGGACGGCGGCTGGGCGAGCCTCATCGCGCACCTGGCGCCGCAGCTCGACGCCTACGCCATGAGTTTCCTGGTGATCAGCATCTACTGGCTGGCCCACCGGCGGTTCATGTCGATGATCCTGAAGGTCGACGCGCCGGTGACCGTCCTGACGCTGGTGATGCTGGGCCTGGTGGTGCTGGTCCCGCCCGCGACCCGGCTGATCAGCGCCCACGGCCAGGCGCCGATGGCGCGTCTCGTCTATGGCGCGCTCGTGGTCTCCATCGGCTGGGGGATGGGGGCGCTCTGGGGCTACGCCGCCCTCGTCGCCGGCCTGGTGTCCGAGGAAGTGGGCCGGCGAGTCCGCTGGTTCCTGCTGGCGCTGATCGTGATCACGCCGCCGTTCTTCCTGGCGCTGACCATCGCCATCCCCCACGTGCGGCCCGGCGAGATTCCGCTGGCGCTCACCGCACTGTTCCTCATCGGCTGGCGGATGCGGCTCTGGAGCGTCAAGCGCCTCGGCGGCAAGCCCTACGTCGCCTGAAGCACGGCGCTCCGCTCCTCACCCGCGTGGCGGGGGAGGGGGACCATGCGAAGCATGGTGGAGGGGGCGACCGCCGCCGAAACGCCCCCTCCGTCACGCTCCGCGTGACACCTCCCCCGCTACGCGGGTGAGGAGCGTCTTACAGGTGATCCCCGCGCCCCAACGGGTCCCGCAGCGGATCGCCCGCCTTCACGAACTCGAGCGAGACCGAGTTGATGCAGTAGCGCAGGCGCGTCGGCGGCGGACCGTCGGGGAAGACGTGGCCCTGGTGGCTGCCGCAGCGGGCGCAGCGGGTCTCGATGCGCAGCATGCCGTAGCTCGTGTCGCGTATGCCGACGACGTGACCCTCGTCGAACGGCGCGTAGAAGCTCGGCCAGCCGGTGCCGCTCTCGAACTTGGTCTGCTGGCGGAACAGCGGCAGACCGCAGAGGCGGCAGCAGTAGACCCCGTCGTCCTTCTGACCCAGCAGGCCGCCGCAGAACGGCGCCTCGGTGCCGTGGTGCAGCAGCACGTCGCGCTCCTCGTCGGTGAGGCCGGCCTCGAGGCGCTGGCGCTCGGCGTCGGTGGGAGGCGTCAGGTCGAACCCGGAGGCGGAGCGCACGTGATCATGTTCGACGGCGGTCATGCGGCGTCTCCTTGGCGCTGCGGCTAACGCGACGAGAGGGTTGTCAGCGCCCGCGCTAGTCGTCAAACCCTCAACATAGGCGCCGAGCGGGGCGAAGGGCAGCGGCTTGTTCTCCAAAATCCTCATTGCGAACCGCGGTGAAGTGGCCGTTCGCATCATTCGCACCTGCCGGAAAATGGGTATCGCCACCGTGGTGGTCTACTCCGAGGCGGACGCGGCGAGCCTGGCCGTCGAGATGGCCGACGAGTCCGTGCCGATCGGCCCGCCGCCGGCGGCGCACTCCTACCTGATGGCCGACAAGATCATCGCCGCGTGCCAGGAGACAGGCGCCGAGGCGGTGCACCCGGGCTTCGGCTTCCTCTCGGAGCGCGCCGACTTCGCCCGCGCCTGCGGCGACGCGGGCATCGTCTTCATCGGCCCCAATCCCGACGCGATCGACGCCATGGGCGACAAGATCGCCTCCAAGCGGTTCGCCACGGCCGCCAACGTCTCCTGCGTGCCGGGCTACATCGGCGAGATCGACGGGGCGGAGCACGCGGCCAAGATCGCCGCCGAGATCGGCTATCCGGTGATGCTGAAGGCCTCGGCCGGCGGCGGCGGCAAGGGCATCCGGGTGGTGCGCACGGGGGCTGAGATCGGCGAGGCGCTGGGCGCGGTGAAGGCCGAGGCCAAGGGCGCCTTCGGGGACGACCGGGTGTTCCTGGAGAAGTTCATCGAGAACCCGCGCCACGTCGAGATCCAGGTGCTGGGCGACAAGCACGGCCACGTCGTGCACCTGTTCGAGCGCGAGTGCTCGATCCAGCGCCGCAATCAGAAGGTCATCGAGGAGGCGCCGTCGCCCCTGCTCGACGCGGCGACGCGGGCGGCCATGGGCGCCCAGGCCGTCGCGCTCGCCACCGCTGTCGGCTACGACAGCGCCGGCACCGTCGAGTTCGTGGCCGGCCAGGACCGCTCGTTCTTCTTCCTAGAGATGAACACCCGCCTGCAGGTGGAGCACCCGGTCACCGAGCTGATCACCGGCCTCGACCTGGTGGAGCAGATGATCCGCATCGCCGCCGGCGAGCCGCTGGCCTTCGGCCAGGACGGCCTCGCCATCAAGGGCTGGGCCATGGAGAGCCGGCTCTATGCCGAGGATCCGTACCGCGGCTTCCTGCCCTCGATCGGCCGGCTGGTGCGCTACCAGGCGCCGGTGGCGGGCGAGCGCGATGGCCGCGTCGTGCGCATCGACTCCGGCGTCCGCGAAGGCGACGAGATCTCCATGTTCTACGACCCGATGATCGCCAAGCTGGCGACGTGGGGCCCGACCCGGGCCGAGGCGGTGGACGCCATGGCCATGGCGCTGGAGGACCTCTACATCGAGGGCCTGGCGGACAACGGGCCGTTTCTCTCGGCGGTGATGGACGAGGCCCGCTTCCAGTCGGGCAAGCTTTCCACCGGCTACATCGCCGAAACCTTTCCGGACGGCTTCCACGGGCTGGACCCCACGCCCGAGCAGGCGGACATCATGACCGCCGCGGCCTGCGCCATGCAGGGGATGCAGGCGCGCCGCAACGGCGTCAGCCACCCGGTGCTCCGCGCCGCCAAGCCGCGCGACGAGTGGGTGGTGGTGCTGGGCAAGCGCAAGCGGCCGGTGAGGCTGGTGGAAGCCGGCGGCGTGTTGTTCGTCGAGCTGCTGGACGAGGGCCGCACCTTGCGGCTCGGCGGCATCGACTGGCGTCCGGGCCAGCCGTTGTTTCGCGGCGAGATCGACGGGCGCGCCTTCGCCGCCGAAGTCGCCCCCGCCGCCGAGGGCTTCCGCATCCGCCACCGCGCCGCGGCCGCGCACGTGCTGGTGCTGACGCCGGTGTCGGCCGAGCTGCACGGCCGCCTGCCGCCGAAGAAGATCGCCGACACCTCCAAACAGGTGATCTCGCCCATGCCGGGCCTGGTGGTCTCCATGGACGTCGCGACCGGCCAGGAGGTGAAGGCCGGCGAGACCATCTGCGTCATCGAGGCGATGAAGATGCAGAACATCATCCGCGCCGAGCGCGACGGCGCCATCAAGGCGGTGAACGCCAAGGCCGGCGACAGCGTCAGCGCCGACGAGGTGCTGGCCGAGTTCGCCTGACCGGGCCCCACCTACGTCACCCCGGCCAAGCGCAGCGCGAGCCGGGGCCGGACCCTCCGGTTCCAAGACGTGGTCCAGGTAGGCACTCGGCCCGTCCGGCCCCCGCTCTCCCACCCGCTGGCGCGGGTGTACGACCGGGGTGAAGGCATGGGGGGCCGCGACATTGACCCCGCCCTGAACCGCGGCCATCATTCGCGCCGCAAGGGAAGGGCGCCTCGATGACCGATCAGACCTCAGCCGCCGCACCGACGCCATCGCCGGCCCCGCAGCCGCCGACGCCGATCGTCCCGGCGACCAACGGCGTCGCCGTCGCGGCGCTGGTGCTCGGCATCCTGGCGCTGTTCTTCTTCTGGATCCCGTTCCTCGGCTGGATCCCGGTGCTGGTCGGGCTGGTCCTCGGGTTCGTCGCCCTGCAGCAGCCGCAAGGGCGGGGGATGGCGATCGGCGGCATCGTCTGCGCCGGCATCGCGTTCGCCATCAAGATCTGGCTCTGGGTGATGGTCATCGGCCTCATTGGCGGCATGCACGCCTTCCACCACCACCCATGGTGAGCCGGCCCTCGCCGAGCCGGGGAACCCGCCCTATGTTGAGCGCGCGGCGAAGCTGACGCGCCGGCGCGGTCATCTCGGAAAGGCGGCCAGGTGGAAGGCCAGATCGGCTGGGATCTCTTCTGGAACGCCTCCGGGCGGATGGGCCGGACCGCCTTCTGGGTCGCCGCGGCGATCCTGATCGCCATCGCCTCGGTCTACGAGAGCTGGGTCCCGCCGGCGCTGCACTGGCTGACCGGCTGGATCATCTACCCGGGGCTGCTCTGGGCCGGCGCCTGCGTGCTCTCCAAGCGTCTGCACGACCGCGGACGCTCCGGCTGGTGGGCCGCGCTGATCCTCTTCGCCCTCGTCGCCGTCTGGCCCCATCCGCGCGGCTTCGGCAGCTTCGTCTTCAGCCTGATCCTCGTCTGGGCCGCGATCGAGCTGGGCGTGATGCAGAGCGAAGCCGGCGCCAACCGCTTCGGCCCGAGTCCGCTGACGGCGCAGACGGCCTGAGCCCGCGTTGAGATCAAACTGAAGCGCTCGGCCCGTCCGCCACGGGAGGAAGGGTTCGGCCGGTCTCGACCCGCGCTAGGAACGCCCGGCGCGTTGGGCGCCCCTCGATCCGGCCTGCGAGGCCAGGGCGAGGCGGAGCAGGTCGATGGTCCGCGAGAGGCCCAGTTTCGATTTCATCTGCGCGCAGGTGTTGGCGACGGTCTTGTAGGTCACACCAAGCTCCGCGGCGATCTCCTGCAGGTTGGAGCCGTCGGCCAACAAACGCAGGATTTCGAGTTCCCTGACCGAGAGCACGTCGAGCGCGGCGTCGTCCTCGACCGACTCCTCGAGCGCGAGCGCCTGGGCGATCTCCGCTTCGACGTAGCGCGCGCCCTGTCCGACTCGCAGAACGGCGGTCACCAACTCCTCGGGCGCGACGTTCTTGCTGAGAAACCCGAACGCGCCTTCGGCCATGGCGCGCCGGGCGACGTGCGTATCGCCGTGCATGGTGAGCACCAGAACGCGGCCGCGCCCCGCGCTCACGAGCCGCCTCAGCAGCTCCAGTCCGCCGAGACCCGGGAGGTTGAGGTCGAGGACGATCACGTGCGGACGCACCTTGTCGGCGAGGCGCAGCGCCTCGTGGCCGTCGGCGGCTTCGAACATCGCGTGTTCGCCTTCGGGCGACAGGAGCCGGCGCAGGCCCTGGCGGACGACGCGGTGGTCATCGACGATGAGGATCCTCATGCCGGTCTCGCCCCGGCCTCCCTGGGCCGCATCGGCGCGTTCCTGTACCGCCCCGGCCACGCCGCCAAGAACGAACGCGGCGGTGGGAATACTTTCCCAAAGTGTCGGGAAAACCTCCCTGAGGGGTCGCGGCGAGCGCGTCTAGGACGGCTGCGGTTCAGGCCTGGAGCTGTGTCGCGTGCTCATTCACCGTCGAAAATCCGCATGGTTCGCGGTGTCGTGCCTCGTCGCGTTGAGTCCGGCTGTGGCCTTGGCGCAGACGGCCCCAGCGCCGGCCGACGCGGCGCCTAGCCAGCCGTCGACCGTTTCAGAACTGATGGTGACCGCCCAGCGGCTCGATGCGGCCCGCGACACGATCCAGCCTCAGGTCGGGGCTTCGACCTACTCGTTGAGCGCCCAGACCATCCAGACGCTGCCCGCCGGCGAGGACACGCCGCTGAACCAGGTAATCCTGCAGGCGCCCGGGGTCGCCCAGGACTCCTTCAGCCAACTGCACATCCGGGGCGAGCACAACGGCCTGCAGTACCGCCTGAACGGCATCATCCTGCCCGAGGGCCTCAGCGTCTTCAGCCAGGCCCTGAGCCCCCAGATCGCCAGCAACGTCGAACTCATCACCGGCGCCCTGCCGGCGGAGTACGGCCTGCGAACCGCCGGCATCATCGACATCACCACCAAGAGCGGCGCCTTCGCCAACGGCGGCTCCGCCACCCTCTACGGCGGAAGCCATGGGGACATCGAGCCCAGCGCCGAGTACGGCGGCTCGTCCGGGAGTTTCAACTACTTCGTCTCGGGCGGTTACCTGCAGAACGACCTCGGCATCGAGTCCCCGGACGGCAGCTCCAATCCCATCCACGATCACACTGAGCGCTACCAAGGCTTCGCCTACCTCGAGGACATTCTCGACCCGTCGAGCAGCGTGTCGGCCATTGTCGGAGCATCCAGCCAGCGGTTTCAGATTCCCGACGTGTTCGGGGAGATGAACAGCGGCCTCGGCCTCGACGTGAACGGCCAGACCGACTACCCGAGCCAGGACCTCAACGAGAATCAGACCGAGTCCAGCTACTACGGCGTCGTCAGCTACCTGCACACGGCGGACCGCTACACGGTGCAAATCTCCGGGTTCGCCCGCTACTCGACGCTCGAGTTCACGCCGGACGAGATCGGCGACATTCTCTACAACGGCGTCGCGCAGGTCGCCGACAAGACCGACGAGGCGGGCGGCCTCCAGGCCGAGGGCGTCTACGACCTGAGCCCCACCCACACCTTGCGGGGCGGCGTGATCGTCGAAGTCGACCATGCCGCCAGCGACACCACCTCCCAGGTGCTGCTGATCGACCCGGCGACCGGCGCGGAACTCTCTCCCACCGCGCCCTATGCGCCGGATCCCACCGCCGCGCCGTTCACCATCGTCGACAACGGCGCCAAGACGGCCGAGACCTACAGCGTCTATCTCCAGGACGAATGGAAGCTGCTGCAGAACCTGACGCTCAACTACGGCGTCCGGTTCGATCAGTTCGACGGCTTCGTCGACCAGAACCAGACCAGCCCGCGGGTCAACCTCGTCTGGCTGCCGGACCCCTCGACGACGATCCATCTCGGCTACGCCAAGTACTTCACGCCGCCGCCGTTCGAGTTGATCGCCCAGGAGACGGTTCAGAAGTTCATCGAACCCGTCCCGGGCGATCCGAACATCACCTCGACGGGCAGTCCCATCGTGGCCGACTGCGGCGCGCTGGTCGCCACCACCGCCTGCCCGCTGGTCTCCAAGGACACCACGCCGACCGCCGAGCGCGCCAATTATTTCGACGTCGGCGCGGCCAAGAAGCTGAGCCCGGCGTTCACCGTCACCATCGACAGCTACCTCAAGCTCTCGAACCATCTGATCGACGAAGGCCAGTTCGGCGCCCCGATCATCTTGACGCCGTTCAACTACGCCAAGGGCCGGCAGTACGGCGTCGAGCTGACCGGGTCCTACGCCAAGGGGCCGTTCTCGGCTTACGCCAACTTCGCCTGCTCGGTGGCGCAAGGGGAAGGCTGGCAGTCCAGCCAGTTCGACTTCCCGCAAGCCCAGATCGACTACGTCGCGAACCACTACATCTACCTCGACCACGACGAACGCGTCGCCATGTCGGCGGGCGGAGCCTATCTCTGGGAAGGAACGCGTTTCTCGACCGACCTGATCTTCGGGACGGGGCTCAGGCAGGACGGCAACGTCCCCGAGCCGATCACCGAGCCGGACGGCTCGGTGCTGGACGCCATCCCGAACGGCCTGCCGGTGCAGAAGTACGTGCAGGTCAACTTCGGCGTCGACCACCACTTCGACAGCGCCACGACCGGGCCGTTCGACATCCGGCTCGCGATCATCAACGCGTTCGACGAGGTCTACCAGATACGGACCGGCACGGGCGTCGGCGTCTTCGCGCCACAATACGGCCCGAGACGTGGGTTCTTCGCCGGCGTCACCAAGCAATTCTGAGGGGGCGCAGTCGGGAAGACGAAGCATGAAAGGTCTCGCCGCCTTGACGGCCCTCTTGCTCCTGGGTGTCCCCGCGGGCGCCTATGCTCGCGGCAGCCCTCACGGTCCCCACTCCGGCCAGGACTCCGCGGCCGACCTATGCGGCTGGAGGAACGGCAGCCTTCCCGATCCCGCCGAGACGCGCAGGTGTCTGGCGGAGCGATACAAAGCGTCCCACCCGAGGGCTGACGGCGGCGACCCGGCGTCGACGCCTGCAAAGGCTGGAACCTCGCCCTCGCCCTGACGCGATGGCGCTTCACACCGGCGTGCGAGAGTACTCGATGCCCGGCAGCGGCTCGTCGTGGAGTTGGGCCTCGAACGCTCGCAGGCGCTTGTAGATCGCCTGGAGCTCGACGATCGTCGTCCATGAGTTCACCAGATACTGGAACGACGAGAGCACCTGGCCGAAGGCGTCGACGATTCTCTGCAGCAGCCCGAAGGTGATGGCGCCGGCGACGATCGAGGGGCCGAGCGCCACATAGGCGATGACCACGCTGATCTGAAGATAGACAAATCTCGCGACATTGAAGTAGACGAAGTTCAGGTAGAGAGCGAAGTAGTTCGAGCGGACGGCTCCGAACAACGTCGCCAATGTCGCGGGCGTTGCGCGTTGTCGGTCGTCCTCGCCGTACACCAGCTCCTTGCGATAGGCCGCCTCCACCCGCTGGTTCTTGAACTCTATGGCGGGCAGGCGGACGCCGACGAGGGCGAGGAGGCCGGTTCCGCACAAGGACCAGACCACCGCCACGATCAGAAGCGCGTAAGGCACGTCCCCGATCAGAGGCAGCCGGGTGATCCGAAGCGACAACCGCATCAGCACCGGCGTGAAGGCGATCAGCGTCATGACCGAGTTGAGGAAGCTCAGGCCCAGGCCCTCCGTCGTGGCGGCGAAGCGCATGGTGTCTTCCTGGATGCGCTGCGAGGCGCCCTCGATGCGCCTCAGGTCGGACCAGCGTGAAACGTAGTAATCGTTCATGGCGGTGCGCCACCGGAAGACGTAGTGGCTGATGAAGAATTGGGTCAGCACGCTTATCATCACGTAGAACAGCGCCAGCCACAGAAACGTAAACACCGAGTCGTAATATTCCGTGCTCGTCACCTGGCCCTGGTGGGCCAACGCACGCTGAATCAGGTTATAAAAGGGTCCATACCAAGCATTGATGCCGACGCTGACCTCGACCTGAAGGTAGGTGATGAACAGGATGACCGCCGAGCCGAGAACCGACCATGTCTGCCAGCGGTGCGGCGCGACCACCCGCCAGACGGCGACAAAGAGGCCGACGGCGAGCGCGTAATAGAGGTCGAACCAGAGGAACGACTTCGTCCAGAACATGCCGACGCCGATGACGCGCGTCCCGGGCGTCGGAACGCCTCCGAGGTCACGCGCGCCGGCGTACCAGAGCGCGGTCGCGACCGCCCCCCAAAGAACCGCCGATGGAAAGAAGAGGCGCGGGCGCGGGAAGAACGATCGAAACATCGCCTGGATTTCTCATCCATTCCTACTGAGCCTCCCGTCACTCGGATCGTCAGAGAGAATGGGCGTCGCCTGGCCGCGTTCCCGGAACCCGGTTCGCCTACACCCGCATCGGCATCAGCACGTACTGGACGCCGGCGTCCGCGGGGTCGAGCACCAGCGCGGCGTCCATCGCGACGCCCGCCCGTTCGGAGAAGCGGAACTGGGCGGTCTCGCCGGCGATCTGGGCCAGGACGTCGAGGAGGTAGCGGGCGTTGAAGCCGATCTCGAACGGCTCGCCGTCGTAGACGACCTCCAGCGCCTCCACCGCCTCGCCGGCGTCCAGGTTGCGCACGGTGAGGGTGACGCGGCCGGGTTCCACCGACAGCGCCACAGGCCGGAGCTGGTCGGTGGAGATGGTGGCGACGCGGCGCAACGCCGCGGCGAACAGGGCGGCGTCCAGCGTCGCCACCCGGCTGTTCTCGCGCGGCAGCAGGCGTTCGTAGGCGGGGAACGCGCCGTCGATCACCTTCGAGGTCATCGCCGCGCCGCCGAAGCCGAAGCGGACCTTCTGCGGCGAGACTCCGAGGGCGACGCTCTCGCCCGCATCGTCCAGCAGCCGCCGCGCCTCGTGGATGGTCTTGCGCGGGATGATGACGCCCGGCGCGCCGGCGAAGCCCGGCGGCGCCGACGCCTCGGCCAGCGCAAGCCGCTTGCCGTCCGTCGCCACCGCCCGCAGCTTCTGGACCCCGTCCTCCACCACCGCATGCAGGTAGAGGCCGTTCAGGTAGTAGCGCGTCTCCTCGGTGGAGATGGCGAAGCGGGTCTTGTCGATCAGGCGGATCAGTTCGTCGGCGTCGAAGACGATGGGGCCCGACAGCCCGTCGCTGTCCATCACCGGAAAGTCGCCGGCCGGCAGCACCGGCAGGTTGAAGCACGAGCGCCCCGCCCGGATCTCCAGCCGCGGGTCGGCGCCGGTGTAGCTGAGCGACACGTCCGCGCCCTCCGGCAACTCGCGGACGATCTCGTAGAGGGTGTGGGCGGGCGCGGTGACGGCCCCCGTCGCCTCCACCCGCGCCGGGCTGGAGTCGGCGATCTCCATGTCGAGATCGGTGGTGGAAAGGGCGATCTGACCCGGATTGGCCGAGAGCAGCACGTTCGAGAGGATGGGGATGGTGTTTCGCCGCTCCACGACGCTCTGCACGTGCCCCAGCGCCTTCAGCAGCGCCGCCCGCTCGATGGTCAGTTTCATGGGTCGTCCGATCGGTGGCGACGGCGGCGGCGCAGGTCTCCGCGCGCGGTCCTCGTTGATGGGACGGCGCAGCTTAAGCGAAAATCGGCGGTGGGGAAGCGGGGGCATGGGCGCGGCGCCACGGGGCCATGGGCCCGCGCCGGCAGGCTCCCGACTGCGGGCGTTCGGGCGGGCGGAGGTGGGGGAAGTCGCCATTGGCGGGCGCCGCCGGGCAACGGACATCGGGGCCGCTTCCGAGCGAGCGACCGCCTTCACGAAGCTTGTTCAGCTTCGGGGCTCGCGTCTCGGTTCTAGTGCAAATGCGCGATGTCGCGCGGGAATGACGCCGGCATAGTCACGCTCAGGATGGTCCTGACAGCACCCTCGTTACTCCGATGAAACGCCGCAAGCGGTCCTCGTTCGACCCACGCCTGACAACGGTGACCCTGGCCACCACCGCCCTCGTGTCGATCGGGGCGCGCGCCTTCGGACAGACCGGAACGATCTCGACCGTTCCGATCGGCGATCCGACCAGCGCCAGCGCCGACGGAACCGTCGTCGTCGGCCTTTCGCAGGAAAACACCGGCGTCGCCAGCGTGTGGACGATGAGCGGCGGGCTGCAAGCGCTGCCGACACCGACGGAGCAGGGTGACATCGTGCAAGGGGCGATCTGGTCGGGCGCGACCAACCAGACGTACCTGCTGGGGACGCTGAACGTCCCGAACGCCGCGGCGGACGGCGTCACGCCGTTCTCGTCCGCCTCCCTCGTCAGCGCCGACGGCAGCGTGATCGCCGGCACCGGGACGGCGGTGGTCGAGGCCGGGGTGGAAGGTCAAGGCGATCACGCCATAATCTGGCATTGGGACACCGCGACCAACACCTTGGCGTCCGGGCCTATCGACCTCGGCACGCTGGCAGGCGACACCTTCCCGAGTCCGACGGACCAGAGCGTCGTCTTCGTCGGACTTAGTTTCTTGCCGAACTCGACGGCCGAAGGGATCAGCGAGGACGGCACGGTGGTGGTCGGCGGCTCGGACGTCGTTGTCGGCGGCGCGGTCACTGAGCACGCCTACGCCTGGAACAATGGGGTCATGTACGACCTCGGCGGCGGCCCGGAGAACGCGACCGAAAGCGAGGCCACCGCCGTCAACCAGAATGGCAGCGTCATCGTCGGGTGCACGATCACCTACTGCATCGGTCCCGTGGAGGAGACCGAAGCGGTGGAGTGGACCCAGGCCACAACGACGTCGCCATACACTGAGACCGTGATTGCGCCGCTCTCGTCGAGCCCCACGGCTTCGATGCCCAACGGCGTCACCGCTTCCGTGCCAATCGCCGTCAGCGCCAACGGCGCGGTCGTGTTCGGCTTCTATTATTACGCCTACGAAGCCACCTTCGAAGAAAGCGCTTTCCGCTGGACGGCGGCCACCGGCGCCGTGGACTTCGACGTGCTGCTCGAGAACGCCGGCATCCTCAACGCCAGCAATATATCGGACTACGATTTCGGCTCGCCCCAGGCGCTGTCGGCGAACGGCCAGTTCTTCTACTTCGGCAACGGCACCGACCCGAACAGCCCGGTGGTTCGCTACATCGACGCCGCCAATTCGCTGCCGACGCCCGCCGCCCCGGACTTCTCCAGCCTTCCGAACGGCGTCGCCTCGCCGCCGGCGTCGCCACCCCCGCCGCCGCCAACCGGGGCGACCACGCCCACGGCATTCCAGGTTCCGGACGACCCCTACCCGAACACCCGCGGACTCGGCGTCAACGCCAATGCGACATCGTCGGATCCGGCCGGCATCTATGTCGTCGGTACGGTTGCTCCTTCGGCGTCGCCGCCGCCGCCTCCGCCGCCTCCGCCGCCTCCGGTGTCGCCGCCACCGCCGCCTCCACCAGTGTCGCCCCCGCCGCCGCCGCCACCCCCGGTCTCGCCCCCGCCACCGGCGCCGCCTCCGCCTCCGCCGGTTTCGCCGCCACCGCCACCGGCGCCGCCTCCGCCTCCGCCACCGCCACCGCCTCCGCCTCCGCCGGTTTCGCCG
>DATJRL010000200.1:0-15218 GCA_035504785.1 Caulobacteraceae bacterium | reverse complement strand
GCCGGCCAGTGGACGCCGGAGTTGGTCGCCACCGGGCAGGTGGGCAGCCCGAGGTCGCGGTAGAGGCCGGCCACGCCCGGATGATAGTCTCCCGCGACGCCCGGTTCGCCGCGGTGGCCCTCGGGAAAAATCAGCAGCTCGCGCGGCTCGGCGAGTCGGGCGCGCGCGTCGCGCACCAGCTTGCGCAGCGACGCGGATCCCCCTTCGCGATCGAGCACGATCATGCCGGTCTTGGCGGCGTACCAGCCGAAGAACGGGATGCGCATCAGCTCCTTGCGCATGACGATGCAGGAGTCCCGCAGCCAGACGAACTGGGCGAACACGTCGAACATGCACTGGTGCTTGGCCGCCACCAGCGCGCGGCCGAGCGGCACGTGCTCGCGGCCGCGCAGTTCGACGCGGATGCCGCAGCATGCCCTCAGCAGCCCGAAGACTCCTCGCGCCCAGAAGCGGAAGGCGAACATCATCCAGCGCCGCGGGCAGAGCAGCAGCGGCAGCATCAGAATGCCGAGGACAGCCGACCACAGATAGAATAGGGCGACGAACAGCAGCGAACGGACGAAGATCACGACTTGGCTCCGCCCGACGAGGCGGTGGCCCGCTCGGCGCCGAATCCGCTGAGTGTTTCGCGCCCCAGCACCACCAGGTATTTCGAGTACTCGGCCGCCATGCGTTCGGCGCTTTCGGTGGTGGCCCACCAGCGGCTGGCGCGCAGTTCCGGGGTCTCTACCGGATAAGGCGTGACGATCGCCTCCGGCATGGCGGCCTTCAGCTCCAGCCGGGCGCGGGGCATGTGGTAGTCGGCGGTGACCAGGATCAAGGTCTTGTAACCCTTGCCGCGGGCCCAGTCCGCCGTCTCCCGGGCGTTGCCCGCGGTGTTCGCGGCGACGAAGCCCAGGTCGACGCAGCAGTCGAAGATCGGCTTGTCGGCGCCGGTGAGGATCTGAAGCTGGCCGCGGGTGACCTGGCGATTGACGCCGCTGATCAGCATGCGCTTGGCCTTGCCGGCCTCCAGCAGCTGCAGTGCGGCGGTGATGCGGCCCGCCGAACCGCCGGTCAGCACCACGACCGCGTCCGAGTCGGGTGGATCGCCGGGCGGGGTCGAGCGCTCGACTCGCGCGGCGAAGGCCAGAAGCCCGCTCGCCCAGATCAGCAGCGCCACCCCCAGGCCCGCCAGCAGCTTCATGGCCGCTCCCTGAGCACCGCCATGGCGGTGAGGCGGCCGGTAACGGCGGCGACCAGGGCGCCCAGCAGCGGGAACGGCAGCGGCGCGGCGAGGTCGCGCCAGGTGACGGGCAGCAGGGCGGTCAGTTGATCGTCGCCCGACGTCGCCAGCTTCACCGCGGCCGCCGCCACGATCGCCAGCGCCGCGCCGACCAGCGTCGCCTGCGCCGCCGACCGCGCGAACCGGGCCTGGAAAAGCTGGGCGATGAAGGTGTCGGTGGCGCCGGCCAGGTGCAGGGCCTCGACCACGTCGCGCCGGGCGGCCAGGCCCTGGCGCGTCGCGAAGGCGATCACCGCGCCCAGGGCGACGACGATCAGCCCGATCAGCCCAACGGCGGTCGCCTGCATGGCTGCGCCGGCGCGCATGATCTGGGCCGTCCAGCGGCTGTGGTCGTCCACGACCGCGTCGACGCCGGCGGCCTTCAGCGCCCGATCGAGGTCCGCGCCGCTGGCGGGCGCCTTCGGATCGAGCTCGACCGAGACGAGGCGCGGCGTCGGCATGTCCGCCGGCAGGCCCGCGGGACCGACGAGCGGCCCGACCAGCGCCGCGGTCTTGGCCGCGTCCAGCGCCCGAGCCTCCGCCACGCCCTTGACGCCGGACACCACTTCGGCGGCTCGGGCCGCGGCGGCGTCGGGCGTGTCGAGGCCCTGGGCGCTGACGACGACGGTCGCCGAGCCGGCGATCTCGGAGCGCCAGCCGTGCGCGGCTCGCGATCCGGCCAGGGCGACGACGGCCGCGAGACTGGCGAGGAACGAGAGCGTCGCCACCACGAACATCAACGTCCAGTCGCGGCCATCCTCGCGCGGCAGCAGGGGCGCCGGCCACCAGCGATCCGGGTCGAAGACGAGGCTCATGCGTCCACTTCTGGGGCGAAGCCGGGGTGAGGCGCAAGCCGGCCGTCCTCCAGCTTCAGCGCCGGCACGCCGGCGCGGGCGACGAGGTCGCGGTCGTGGCTGGCGATCAGCACCGTGGCGCCCACGCGGTTCAACTCCACGAACAGCCGCAGGATTCGCAGCGCCATCGTGTCGTCGACATTTCCGGTGGGCTCGTCGGCCAGCAGGATGTCCGGGCGGTTGATCACCGCCCGAGCGATGGCGAGCCGCTGCTTCTCGCCCCCGGAGAGCGCCGGCGGCATGGCGTGCATGCGATCGCCCAGGCCCACCCACGCGAGCAAATCGGCCACGTCGGCCCGATAGTCGGCCGCCTTCCGCCCGGCGATGCGCGGTCCCAGCGCCGCGTTGTCGAAAACGCTCAGGTGGTCGAGCAGACGAAACTCCTGGAACACCACGCCGATCTTGCGCCGCATGGCGGGGCGCTCGGCGCGCTTCATGAGGGCCACGTCGCGGCCGAAGATCTCGATGCGCCCGCGGCTCGCCTGCTCGGCGAGAAAGATCAACTTCAGCAGCGTCGATTTGCCGGATCCCGACGGGCCGGTAAGGAAATGGAACGAGCCGCGCGGCAGCTCGAAGCTGATGTCCTTCAGCACTTCCGGCTCTCGGCCGTAGCGCATCGAGACGCCCTCGAAGCGCACGACGGTTTGCGGCGCGGCAGAATCCCAAGCGACGGCCGGCGTGGCGATTGGCTTCCTGGACATGAGCGTTGAAATCGGCGACCTCGAAGTAGGTTCTGCGCGGGCGTCCGATTCGGTTGTCATGATACTGACCTGTCCGGAGTGCGCTACCGGCTATTTCGTCGATGACGCACAGATCGGCCCGGAGGGCCGCAACGTGAAATGCGCGGCGTGCGGCGCGCGCTGGCGCGCTACGCCCGAAGCGCCGGCGTCCCTCGACATCCCCTCGATGGGAGCGACGGAGGATCCGGTCGCGCTCGACCAGCCCGAGGTCGAGCCGGAGCGTCTCAGCGGAGACGACCTGCCGCGCGCCTTCCGCACTCGCGCCGAGGAAGAACGACGCCTCCGGCGAGCGGCGATCAGCGGCGCGATCTGGGCCGGCGCCGGCCTAGCGGCGGTGGTCCTGATCGGGTTGGCGATTCTCTTCCGCGAGAGCGTGGTGCGCGCCTGGCCGCAGACGGCGTCGGCCTATCGAGCCATCGGGTTCCCGGTGAATCCGGTGGGGCTCGTCATCGAGGACGTGCGCGCCGAACCGGCGCTGCTGCAGGGCCACGCGGTCCTGGAGGTGTCCGGCGTGATCCGCAACGTCGTCGACCGGGTCGTGGCGGCGCCGCCGCTGCGAGTCAGTCTGCTGAACCCCCAGGGCAAGCGGGTCGCCGGTCAGATCGACGCGCTCGCCAACGCCCGCATCCCGCCCGGTGAGACCCGCCACTTCGTGACCGCCATTTTCGATCCGCCGCTCTCCGCGTACGTCCTGAAGATCGAGTTCGCCGTCGGCGCCAGGGCCGACGCGGTGGCGATGCGGGGGGCGGGACCGGTCGCCGCCCCGCCGCTGACGCTGCGCGGGCCCGCCCAGGCCGACCCCGCCTTCTCCAATGACGCGCCACCCGCGAGCGCCGCCGCTACGCCGCCCCTTCCCCCCGCCCCGGCCGCCAACACCGCGAGCGCCCGGTGAGCGAGGCTTCGCCCGGGCTCGAGGTTCTGCTCACCGAGGCCGAGGTCGCCGCGCGCGTCACCGCCGTGGCGGAGGCGCTCGCGCCGCGGGTGGCGGACGACGCGGTCGCCGTCTGCCTGCTGATCGGCGGACTCTGGTTCGCCGCGGACCTGACCCGGGCGTTGGCGCGGCTCGGCCGCCACGTGGCGTTCGACGCGCTCTGGCTGGCGTCCTACGGCGACCACCGCGCCAGTCGCGGCCGATGCGAGGTGCGCGCCGACCTTCAGCGGCCGCTGGTCGGCCGCCAGGCCCTGGTCATCGACGACGTGGTCGACACCGGACTCTCGCTGAGCGAAGCCGCGCGGCTGGTGCGCGACGCCGGGGCCCGCGAGGTGATCACCTGCGTCTTCGCCAGCAAACCCTGGCCGACCCCCCGCGCCATCGAGCCCGACTTCGCCGCCTGGACGGCGCCGCCACGCTTCCTGGTCGGCTACGGCATGGACGCTGCGGGCGCGATGCGCGGCCTGCCCTTCATCGGCGCGACGGACTGACGCTCCTAATCTATTCGCGACCGCCAGCGTCTCGGATCGCGCCGGTTGTGAAAGCAGCCGACGATTCTCACCTCGTCACCGAAGACCCGGAAGATGAGGAGGTATGGGAACCGCCGGAGGGCCGCTTTGCGCGCGTCTCTGTAGACCGACGCGAACTGCATCGGATTCCTCGCCATCCGACTCTGGAGCGCGCGCGCATCGTCTACGAGCCGGTCTCCCAGCCCTCCGGAGCGCGCTTCATACCACTCCGCCGCGTCCTGGATGTCTTCCTCCGCCGATTGGCTCGTCGTGACGAACCAAGTCACCCTAGGCGCTTCCGAATCCTCGCTTCCACCACATCCCAGGGCTCCGCCGGATCGGAGCCGTCTTCGCTCGCATCCAGCCGCCGATCCAGCTCCGCCATTTGCGCCGGTGTAAGCCCCACGTCGGCGCCATCGAGGCTCTCACAGAGCTTCTCGATGAGCTTGAGCTTCTCCTCGACGGTCAAATCCTCGATGACGAGGTCGGCGACGGTCATGCATGGGCTCCTTCGACACCTGAGAGGATGGGCGCCCTGGGCTCGAGGGTCAAGCCAGCGCCCGGGCCGCAGCCACGTCGGCAGGCGCTCGCGGCGGATCAGCGTTCGGCCGAGGGCCTGTTCCAGCTGGCGACGAAAGCATCCGATCCAATGGCGGTCGGTGCGTTCGCCGGCCGGCAGCCTCGCAAAAACGGCTTGCGGCATTGCGCTTTCGTGGCGCCATAGTTACCTCCGGTGCCGTGGTCTTTGACATCGTGAACGTCGTAGAAGCGGCCGGTCTGTTCGGATCTGGCCGAATGCCGTCGTTTCGGTCGGGCGCCGATATTTACGGTGCTTTACGGTGAAAATCGCCGTTCCCGCGCGTCTCGGCGCGATTGATCCTGACCGTGAGTAACGGGGACGATCTCGCCGCGGGGGTTCGTCGCCTCACAGCCACGCCGGCAGGCGTTCGCGGCGGAGCATGTCGTCGTAGGAGGGGCGTTCGCGGATGAGCGCGAAGTCCGACCCGCGCACCAGCGCTTCGGGCACGAGCGGGCGGGAGTTGTACTCGCTGGCCATCGCCGCGCCGTAGGCGCCCGCGGTCATGAAGGCCACCAGGTCGCCGGCCTCCAGCGGCGGCAGCAGGCGTTCACGCGTGAAGGTGTCGCCGGTCTCGCAAACGGGGCCGACGACGTCGTAAGCCACGAGGTCGCCGCGGCGCGGTCGCAGCGGCCGGATGTGGTGGTAGGCGTCGTACATCGCGGGACGGATCAGGTCGTTCATCGCCGCGTCCAGCACCACGAAGCGGCGGCCGCCGGGTCGGGCGTGGACGTGCAGCACGCGGGCCAGCAGCACGCCGGCGTTGGCGGCGATCACGCGACCCGGCTCGAACGAGAGGCGCACGTCGAGGCCGGCGACGGCCTCCGCGACCATGGCGGCGTAGGCGGCGGGCGACGGCGGGTCGGGCTGATGGAAGTAGGGCACGCCCAGACCGCCGCCGAGGTCGACCCGTTCCACCGCCAGCCCGTCCGCGCGCAGCCGCCCGACGAGGCCGCGCATACGGGCAAAGGCGTCCCGCAAGGGCGCGAGGTCGACGATCTGGCTGCCGATGTGACAGGCCACCCCCGCGGGTCGCAGCGAGGCGATGTTGTCGGCCCTGGCGTACAGGCGCTCGGCTTCGGCGAGCGAGACCCCGAACTTGCTCTCGGCGTGGCCGGTGGTGATCTTGTCGTGGCCGCCCGCGCCCACCTCCGGATTGACCCTGACCGCGATGGTGGCGCGTCGCTCCATCTGGGCCGCGATGCCGGCGAGGAGGTCGAGCTCGGGCTCCGACTCGACGTTGATCTGGTCGACGCCCGCTTCGAGGGCGAAGGCCAGCTCCTCGGCCGTCTTGCCGACGCCGGAGAACACGATCCTGGATGGCGGCACGCCGGCGGCGAGCGCGCGGCGCACCTCGCCCTCGCTGACGGTGTCGGCGCCGGCCCCCAGCCGCGCCAGCGTCGCCAGCACCGCGACGTTGGAGTTGGCCTTGACGGCGAACGCGATCAGCGGTTCGCCGATCTCCGGGTGCGAAGCGAGCGCGGCGTGGAAGACGCGGTAGTGCCGCTCCAGCGTCGCGGTGGAATAGACGTAGACCGGCGTGCCCACCGCCTCGGCGATCCGGCTCAACGCCACGTCCTCGCAGGCGAGCTCGCCTCCCTTGAGCTCGAAGTGGTTCACGGCGTCAGCGAGGGCGGCGGCCCGGAGGGGTTGGTCCGCTCGCCAGGGATCGGGGCCTGCGAAGGCGGCGCGAGGTTGGAGTAGGGATCGGCGCCCGGACCGGATTGCGGCGGCTGGCCGGCCTTGCCTTGCGCGGTCGAGTTCGACGCCGCCGCGGCCTGGTCGCGCTTGGCCTGGGCGTAGTCGGCCTTCGACTTCGCGCTCCACGGCGAATTGGGCCGGTCGAGCTCGCCGCGCAGACCGCATGATGCGAGGGCGACGGCGAGCGTCAGGCCAGCCAGGGCGACGCCGGCGCCGCCGAGAATGGATGCGCGCTTCATGCTAGAATCTCCTTCCAGCGCGCGACTTCTGCGCGCACGCGCTCCGGCGACGTGCCGCCGAAGCTACGACGACTGGCCGCCGAGGCTTCCGGCGTCAGCACCTGATAAACGTCCGCGGTCACGCCGGGTTCGAGCGCTTGGAGCTCGCTCAGCGGCAGGTCCGGGAGCTCGACGCCGAGCGTCTCGCAGCGCTTCACCGCCTGGCCTGCCACGCGGTGCGCCTGGCGGAACGGCAGCTTCAGCTCGCGCACCAGCCAGTCGGCGAGATCGGTGGCGGTCGCGAACCCGGCGCCCGCGGCCGCGGACATGGCCTCGGCGTTGACGGTGAGGTCGGCGATCATGCCGGTCATGGCCGCCAGGGCCACTTCCAGGGCGTCGAAGGCCTCGAAGACCGGGACCTTGTCCTCCTGCATGTCCTTCGAATAGGCGAGCGGCAGGCCCTTCATCACCAGACTCAGCGCGGCGAAGGCGCCCAGGATACGGCCGGTCTTGGCGCGGGTCAGCTCGGCGGCGTCGGGATTGCGCTTCTGCGGCATGATCGACGAACCGGTGGTGAAGGCGTCGGACAGTTTGACGAAGCCGAACTGCGGCATCGTCCACAGCACGATCTCTTCGGCCAGGCGCGAAAGGTTGAGCGCGGTGAGCCCCGCGGCGGACAGCGCCTCGAGAGCGAAGTCGCGGGCGGAGACGGCGTCCAGGCTGTTGGCCATCGGCTTGTCGAAACCGAGCGCGCGGGCGGTCATCTGGCGATCGATCGGGAAGGAGGTCCCCGCCAGCGCCGCGGCGCCGAGCGGGCTTTCGTTCATGCGGGCGCGCGCGTCGATGAACCGGCCGGCGTCGCGGCCGAGCATCTCGACATAGGCCATCATGTGGTGGCCGAACGTGACCGGCTGGGCGCTTTGCAAATGAGTGAAGCCCGGCATCAGCGTCGCGGCATGGGCCTCGGCCTTCGCCAGCAGGGCCTGCTGCAAGCCGACGATCTGGTCGATCGAGCGGTCGCAGGCCTCGCGGACCCAGAGGCGAAAATCCAGCGCCACCTGGTCGTTGCGCGAGCGCGCCGTGTGGAGCCGCCCGGCCGCCTCGCCGATCAGCTCGGCGAGCCGCTGCTCGATGTTGAAATGGATGTCCTCGAACTCCTCGCGGAACGGGAACGTCCCGGCCGCGATCTCGTCGGCGATGGTCGAGAGGCCCGCCTGGATCGCCTGGGCGTCCTCGCGGCTGATGACGCCTTGCGCCGCCAGCATCGCGGCGTGCGCCTTCGACCCGGCGAGGTCTTCGCCCGCCAGGCGCCGGTCGAAGCCGATGGAGACGTTGATCGCCTGCATCAGGGCGTCGGGCTTGGCGGCGAACCGACCACCCCATAAGGAGTGCCCCTGCGTCGGGGTCCGATCGGGTTGCGTCCCTGGAGGCTCGGCGGTCTTCGATGGCATGAGGCGTCAGATGGTTCGGAAGTGGAGGACTTGGGGGACATGTAGGAGATGGGCGAGCGGCCTCGCCCTGGTCGGCGCGACGGCGGCCCTATACGTCATCCCCGCTTGCTCCTCCAAGCCCGACGGCGGTGCGGGCGCCCTGACGGCCGGCGCGATGCAAGGCTTGACGCTGGAGTCGGGGGCGGCGGAAGCGCCGGCGGCGCCCTTTACCGACGCCGCCGGCAAGACCCACACCCTGGCCGAGTTCAAGGGCCGAGCGGTGGTGCTGAATCTGTGGGGCACCTTCTGCGCGCCCTGCGTCGCCGAGATGCCCACCCTGGCGAAGCTGGCGCACGAGACCGAAGGGCAGCCGGTGGTCGTCCTGCCGGTGAGCGTCGACCCGGAAGGCGAGCGCGCCAACGCCGAAGCCTTCCTCGCCCGCAGCCCGGGCCTGACCTTCTACTCCGACCCCGACTACGGACTCGCCTTTGGGTTGAAACCTCCGGTCGCGGGGCTGCCGACGACGATTCTGATCGATCGCGACGGTGTCGTGCGCGCTCGCGTCGCGGGCGGCGCGGACTGGTCCGGACCCGCCGCGCTGAAGGTCGTGCAGGCTCTCGAGCGGGCCGGCTGACCCCTTGAAACCGCCGGGATTTGGGTTGACCGCAATCGGCGAGCGTGCGCATTTCGGCCGGCAATCCGTGCTTTGGGCCTGCAGACGACCGCGCCCGCGAAGATCCTTTGGCGACCTTCGTGGACACCGAAGGAGCCGCTTCCCAGACGTCAGGCGATTGTGCGTGGCCGGTTGTATTCGGCCGCGTTCTCAGGAAGGGCTTTTGCCAAGGAGAGCAGGTCGACATGGCCAACGGTACGGTTAAGTGGTTCAACACCGCGAAGGGGTACGGCTTCATTCAGCCGGACGAGGGCGGCAAGGACGTATTCGTTCACATCAGCGCCGTCGAAAAGGCCGGTCTGCGCGCCCTCAACGAGGGACAGAAGGTCGCGTTCGAGCTGCAAGCCGAGCGCGGACGCACCGCCGCGGTGAATCTGCGGGCGCTCTAAGAGCGGACTCAGGATACAAATCGACGGGCGCCGGCGGCCGCGTCGGCGCCCGCTCCGTTTTCCGGGACGACCATGTCGGATCCGAAGGTCATCGAACCCATCGCCGCGCGCGGCTGGCCGGCGGCCGAGAGCAGCGCCATCGGCGCCTGGCGGCTCTACGCTTCGCGGGGTTGCTCGGGGCGGATCAACACCTGCTGGCAGCACGGCCCGCCCGGACGGTCGACGATCGAGGCGATCGACGCCGTCGAGGCCTGGTACGCCGCGCGGGGTTTCCCCGCCCGCTTCAAGATCGTCGAGACGGACGCCGCGGGCGCGGCGCTGGCCGACTTGCTCGCCCGGCGCGGCTATCGCTCGCATACGCCGACTCTCACCATGACCGGTCCGCTGCATGGCGAGACCGACCCGCAGATTCGCATCGACGACGAGATCGGCGAGGCCTTCTGTCGGGTGTTCGGCGATGGCGAGTTCGGCGACGGATGCGACGCCGGCGAGCGACTGGAAGCGCTGGCGCGCATCCCGAAACCCCGCGGTTACGCCCTTGCCGAGATCGACGGCGCGCCCGCCGCGGTCGGGACTTGCGCCATCGAAGCCGACTGGGCCGGCATCCTCGGCATGCGCACCCTGGCGGGCTTCCGCCGGCTGGGTCTGGGCCGGCGCGTGTTCCGCGCCCTGGCGGCGTACGCGATCGCGGCCGGCGCGAGCCGAGGCTACTTGCAGGTGGACGCCGACAACGCCAAGGCCATCGCGCTCTATGAGAGCGAGGGCTACGCTTCGGCGTACCTGTATCGCTATTGGCAGCGCTGAGCCCTCAGAGGCGAGACGGAAGCAGCTCCGCCCGCAGCGCCTCCGGCGTGACCCCCCGCTCGCGCAGCGATCGCAGCGTCTCCGCCTTGTCCCGCTTGGCGAGGCGACGGCCGTCGGCCGCGAGGATCAGGCGGTGATGGCGGTAACCGGGCGCGGGCAGGCCCAGCAGCGCTTGCAGCACCCGCTGGATGTGGGTCGCCTCGAACAGGTCCTGGCCGCGGATCACCTCGGTGACGCCTTGGCGTGCGTCGTCGACCACGGCGGCGAGGTGATAGGCGACGCCGACGTCCTTGCGGGCCAGCACCACGTCACCTGCCGGCCCGGGAGCGACCTCGACCTCGCCCCGCTCCCCCGCCGGACCCTCGCCCGCCTCGACGAAGCTCAAGGGCCCGGTCCGCCGCTCGGCCTCGGCGAGGTTGAGCCGCCAGGCGAACGGTTCGCCGGCGGCGAGGCGCTCCGCCTCCTGGTCCTCGGGCAGCGGCGCGCCGCGATAGCCCTCCGGCGCGCCGTGCGGGGCGCCGAGCATCGCGTCGAGGATTTCCTTGCGGGTCTTGAACGAGCGGTAGACGAGCCCCGCCGCGCGCAGCCGCTCCAGCGCGGCGAGGTAGTCGGCGATGTGATCCGATTGGCGCAGCACGGGCGTCTCCCACGCCAAGCCGAGCCAGGCCAGGTCCTCGTAGATCGCTGCTTCGAACTCGGGGCGGCAGCGGTTGAAGTCGATGTCCTCGATGCGCAGGATGAATCGCCCGTCCGCGGCGCGCGCCGCCTCGAACGCCGTGAGCGCGGAGAAGGCGTGGCCCTTGTGAAGGCGGCCGGTGGGCGAGGGGGCGAAGCGGGTGGCGTACCGCTTGGCGTCGGCGTTCAAGCTAGTGCTTGTGGCCGATGCTGAGGGTGAAGGTGCCGTAGTGGCGCAGGACGGCGCGCAGGAAGGCTTCGTCCCCGCCCATCGCGGCTTTCAGCTCCTTGAACTCCTTGAAGTTCGACATCTCGGCCAGGCCGTGCACCGCGCACCAGGACGCGATGGTGGCCAGCTCCAGCTCGCGCGAATCGTGCGGATCGGCGCCGGCGTCCACCAACGCGCCCTGCACCTGCTGATAGCCGCTGTCGCCTTCCTTGGCGTGTTCGGGCATGGAGGTCCGGTCGCGGGTGGTGTCGTACATCAGCCGGTAGAGCGCGGGGTTCTCGCGGGCGAACCTCACATAGGCGACGCCGATGTTTGCGAGCGCTTCGCCCGGCGAGGGCGCGGTGCGGCGCGCCTCGCAGATCGCGTCGCTCATGGCCTCCCAGCCGCCGCGGGCGACGGCTTCCAGAAGCTCGGTCTTGTCGCGGAAGTGGTGATACGGCGCCGCCGGACTGACACCGGCCTCGCGGGCGACGGCGCGCAGCGATAACGCCGCCGCGCCTTCGGCCTCGAGGATGCGTCGCGCCGCTTCCACCAGCGCGCGCGACAGGTCCCCATGGTGGTAGGGGCGGACTTGGGCGTTTCCAGTTTCTCTCATAACGGCCACCGTAAATTTAAATCCGAACGATGTAAAGATGCATGTTGACACCGTTCAGATAGCTGCTATCTAAGCACCGTCCACATCGGACACCCCCTGCTCCCCCGGGGGTCCCAACCAAAGTTTAGGAACCTTGTCATGTCTCTCGCGAAACTCACAGCCTTTGAGCGCCTGTTCGACCGCAGCGCGGCCGTCATCACGCTTTTCCTGGGCCTGGCGCTCGCCGCCGGCACAGCCCTCGTCGGCGCCTGATCGACAGGCCCCGCTTATGAACGGGCCGACGCTTTGAGGGACGAGGTCATATCCCGCTCGTCCCTCAAACGCGCCCCAGGCGCGAAAAGCGCCTGAGAAAAACTCAACAAAATTCGAAACTTGATTCCGACGCCCTAGAAGGCGACGGCAGCCCTATGCGGCCGGCGTGCGGCGGAGGCCGAACACCGTCGCGGGTTCGACGCCGCCCACCGCCGGCGCGGCTTTGGAGCGCGGCGCCGACGCCGACCTGAGCCGCCCATCGGCGTCCTCCGACGCAACCGGCGGTGCGAGCATCGCGCCGGGCGCCGCGGCCGCCAACAGCGGCTTCAAGAGATCGCTCACCTCGCTCGCTTCGGCCCCTAGGAACGCCAGCAGCCGACGCTCCGGCGCGCTGAGTGGTCCTTGGCTGAGCTGGCCGACGAGCCAACGCGCGTCGTCGTCGGTGATGCGGCCGGCGTCGGCCTCGTCCGCCTCGACCTTGGCCTCGGCGCTCGTCCACTCGTTCTGGGCATCGTCGTCAGGATGAAGGATCTCATGGATCGCGCCCTTGAGGTCCGGCTTGGCGAACATCTGCGCCGCGAATTCGCCGAGCGTGTCCTTGTGGTCCAGCCAGGCCTCGTCGGCCAGCGCCGCCTCGCGGCTCTCGGGCGTATAGGGACTGGCGGCCAGCAACGCGGCGCCGACCGCTTGGGCGAAGAAATCGGCCCAGGCCGCGTCGTTGAAGGCGCCGCGCGTGGCGTTGTCGATAGCGAACAGCGCCGCGGCCTCCTCGCGGGACACGCCGAGGTCGCCCTCGCTGGCGCCCGCGTAGACCAGCCGGCGCAACACCGCGACATCCTCCGCCGAGACACGACCCTTGGCGCAGAGGCTGTCCCGCGCCTTCTTCACGGCGAACGACGCCAACCGCGGCGGGACCTCCGTCGCGGCTTCCAGGATTCGCGCCAGCGTCTGCAGGCCGGCGTCCGGCCGGACGTCGCCGGTGAAAATGCGGATGACCCAGTCGCACTTGGCGTCGTCGACGTAGTCGGGCGGGTCCTCCTGGTGGACCACGAAGTCCACCACCGCCTCCGAGAGGAAATCGCCCCAGGCCGGATCGCGGTCGCCGGACGCGGCCTCCAGGCCGGCCAGCGCTTCCATGGCGTCGGGCGCGAGGCTGTCGGCGCCGTAGATTTCGGCGCGCAGGGACAACACGTCGTCGGCGGTGATGCGCCCCGCGGACGACAGGCGGGCGATGATGTCGGAAAGGGCGGGGGTCATGAGGCTTGGCCTGCAGGCGCGCCGGCCGGCGCGTGGTCTGGGCGCCACCATGCGGAGAAACCCGTTACATTCGGGCTAATAGGACGCTTGCCGTCATCTTGGCGTCGTGGAATCTGACTTAGTGGACGGCGAACGGCGGGTGATTCTGCCCGCGCCTGCAGCCGCAAGGAGGCGTGTCTTCAGTCGCGAGTTCAAGCTCAGCCACGCGGAGCCGATAACGGAGCTTGGCCATGCAGGTGCTTAACCGCCTGCCTTCGGGCTGGCCCGCGCTCGTCCTGAACGCCGACTATCGGCCGCTCAGTTACTATCCGCTGTCGCTCTGGCCGTGGCAGGAGACGATCAAGGCGGTGTTCCTCGGCCGCGTCGACGTCGTCTCCACCTACGACAAGAAGATCCACTCGCCGTCGTTCGAGATGTCGCTGCCGAGCGTGGTGTCACTCAAGCAGTACGTCGCCCAGGACCGCCCGCCGGCATTCACCCGGTTCAACGTCTTCCTGCGCGACTCCTTCGCCTGCCAATACTGTGGCGCCGGCGATGAGCTGACCTTCGACCACGTGACGCCCCGCTCGCGCGGCGGGCGCACCACCTGGGAAAACATCGTCACCGCCTGCGCGCGCTGCAACCTTTGCAAGGGCGGTCGAACGCCCCGCGAAGCGCACATGCACCCCCACCGCGCCCCGCGCCGGCCGAGCATGTACGAGCTCCAGGAACACGGCCGCAAATTCCCTCCGAACCACCTCCACGAGAGCTGGCTCGACTACCTCTACTGGGACATCGAACTGGAGGCTTAGGGCCTCACCCCGACAGGGCAGCCATGACCCGGTTCGCGCCGGGCCGACGTGGCGGGCGCCTCGCGCGCGCCGCGGTCTCGCGGCGAAGGTCACAATTGGTAGCCGCCCTGTCTGATGCCGGCCAGCAGCCCGGGGTGGGCGGGACGCCAGCCGAAGGTTTCCTGGGTGGCGGCGCTGGAGGCTGCGGTGTCGGCCATGACGAACATCGCCAGCCAGCCGAACTGTTCGCCGGCGGCCTCGGGGGCGAGGCTGCGGGCCGGGACGCCGACGGACTCGCCCACCGCCTCGGCGATGGCCTTCAGGGGGACGCCTTCCTCCGCCACGGCGTGCAGACGAACGCCCGGCTCGGCGCGCTCCAGCGCCAGGCGGAAGAGCCGCGCCGCATCGAGGCGGTGGACCGCCGGCCAGCGGTTGGCCCCGTCGCCGACGTAGCCGGAGACCCCCGTCGCGCGGGCGATCTCGGCGAGTCGGCTGACCAGCCCCTGGCGCGGCACGTCGTGCACCGAAGGCGCCAGGCGCACCACGCTGGAGCGCACGCCGCGCTCGGCGGCCGCCAGGGTGAGGGTCTCGGTAAGGCCGCGCCCCGCGGCCGGCCCCTCCGCCACGGCGGCGTCTTGCTCCGCGCCGGGCCGGCCGGTCGGGGCGATCATCGCCGTGCCGGAGCTGCCCACGAAGGGCTTGCCCGAGCCCGCCAGCGCGTCGAGCATTGCTTCGGTGGCGATCCGGTCGATCTCGATGTTCTCCATGAACTTGGAAAAGTCGTGGATGAACGCGGTATGGACGACGCCGTCGGCGTCACGCGCGGCTTCGGCGAGACCCCGAGGATCGCTGAGATCGCCGCGGCGCACCTCGACGCCCTGCGCCGCGAGCTTGGCCGCGCCTTCGTCGCTTCGCGCCAGCCCGACCACTTGATGGCCGCCGGCCTTGAGGTCCTCGACGACGATCTGGCCGATGAAGCCCGTGGCGCCGGTGACGAATACGCGCATGGTCGCTTTCCCGTCGGGGTTGGTTCGTTAGACGTATCCTCGGCTGTCGCGGCGTTCGAAAAAAGTCGTGAGATTATAGGGGTATCTCGACTAACACCCTGGCGGCGGAGCCGAATCCGGGGGCGCGGCGGACGGGGCAATGTCCTCGAGATCGGCTCAAACCGCAGCGGCCTCCGGCGACGCCGCTCGTACGCTCGCCCCTGGGCGTCGATGTCGCCCGCGCCGTCGAACGTGACATCGGGGCTGATACGCCGCAACGCGCTCATCCCCTCGAGGCGAAGCTGGAGAAGGGCGAAAGCTGTTGATACATCCCGAGCAGGGTCTTGGAGATGGTGAAGATGGG
>DATJRL010000199.1:0-2162 GCA_035504785.1 Caulobacteraceae bacterium | reverse complement strand
ACCATCTTCCCACCCATCGGCGGGAGCCTCCCGCCGATGAGCTTGGCGAAGGTCGACTTGCCGTTGCCGTTGGCCCCCAGAAGCCCGACTCGGTCGTCGTTCGACAGGGTGAGGTCGATGCGCGACAGGACCGTCCGGCGGTCGTAGCCGACGCTGACCTTGGCCATCGCCACGATCGGTGGGCTGAGCTTTTTGGCGACCGGCGGCCATTTGAACGGCATGACGGCCTCGTCGACCACCGCCGCGAGGGGCTCCATCCTGGCCAGCATCTTGAGACGCGACTGGGCCTGCGTCGCCTTGGTGGCGCTGGCGCGAAACCGGTCGACGAAGGCCTGCAGATGCGCGCGCCGCTCCTCCTGCTTCTTGATGGCCTTGCCCTGAAGGGCCTGATGCTCGCGGCGCTGGCGCTCGAAGCTGGTGTAGCCGCCGCTCCACAGCATGAGCTTGCCGCGGTCGAGATGCAGGATGTGGTCGGCGACGTCGTCGAGAAGATCACGGTCGTGGCTGATGACGAGGATCGTCGAGGCGCAGCTCTTCAAATAGTCGGTGAGCCACAGCACGCCCTCGAGATCAAGATAATTGGTCGGCTCATCGAGAAGCAGGATGTCCGGCTCGGAGAACAGGACGGCGGCCAGCGCCACCCGCATCCGCCATCCGCCGGAGAATTCGGCGAGCGCCCGGTTCTGCGCCGCCTCGTCGAAGCCGAGGCCGCTCAGGATCCGCGCCGCGCGGGCGGGCGCGGCATGGGCGTCGATGTCGACGAGCCGGGTCTGGATGTCGGCAATGCGCTCGGGGTCGCTCGCGCTTTCGGCCTCGGCGATCAGCGCCGCCCGCTCCAGGTCGGCCGCGAGAACGAAGTCGATCAGGGACTCCGCCCCCCCCGGAGCCTCCTGCTCGACGCTGCCGAACCGGGCGTCCCTGGCGGCGGTGATCGAGCCGCTCTCCGGCGACAGCTCGCCGCGGATCAGGCGGAAGAGGGTGGTCTTGCCTGCGCCGTTGCGCCCGACTAGTCCGACCCTCGCCCCGGTCGGCAGCGCAGCGGTGGCGCCATCGATCAGCAGCCGCTCGCCGAGGCGGTAAGTCAGACCGTTGATATGAAGCATGACGGGCTTTTGGCCCGCCATGCTTCGGGTTGCAAGGTCGGGCTACTTGTTCTTGGCGTCGAGCAGGGCGCCTTCGCGATAGAGAAAGCCGGCAAGTCCGGCGCCGATCAGCGGCGCGATGATGAAGAGCCAAAGCTGCACGACAGCCTTCGGGTTCGTTCCCATGCCGATGATCGCCGGGCCGATCGAGCGGGCCGGATTGACCGAGGTGCCATCAATGTTGATGCCTACCAGGTGGATGACGACCAGCGTCAGTCCGATCGCCAGGCCGGCGAAGCCGGCCGGCGCGAAGGGGTGCGTCACGCCGAGAATGCACACCAGGAAGAGGAATGTCGCCACCACCTCGAAGACGAAGGCGGAGACCACGCCGTACTCCCCGAGATAGCCTGGGCCCCAGCCGTTCTGGCCGAGCCCGCCGGTCCAGCCTGACGCCTTACCGGACAGGATGATATAGAGGACAACCGCGCCGACCAGCGCCCCTAGCACCTGCGCGATCCAGTAGCCGACCATCTCGTCGGCGGTCATGCGGCCGGCGACGAAGACGCCGAAGCTGACCGCGGGGTTGACGTGGCAGCCGGAGATCGGGCCGATGCCGTAGGCCATGGCGACGATGGCGAAACCGAAGGCGCTTGCGATGCCCAGGATGTCGATCGCGGTGGGGCCGGGCCCGGCGAGGCCGGCTATCGCCGCCGCTCCGCAACCGAAGAAGACCAGGGCGAAGGTCCCGATGAATTCCGCCAGTTGCTTGTTCATAGGTGTGTTCCCCTCCCGTTGAGCCAATTTTGCAACGGCCGTTATCTACGGCCTCGGGCGCGAAGTCCAGCCCCGCGATTTCTTCCGGGGCCACCTCGACCGGGGGCCCTGGGCGGCTCCTGGGCGGCCGCGCGGCGTTGCTTTCGCACGCTCCGCGGCTATATATGCGGCACCTTTTGTATGACCCCCTCGATGAGCGGCGCGCATTCGCGTCGCTGGAGCCTCCTCCCAGTGCTGATCACCCAAGCCTTCGCCCAGACCGCCAGCACATCGCCGATGGGGACCGACACGATCATCCAACTCGTG
>DATJRL010000198.1:0-5305 GCA_035504785.1 Caulobacteraceae bacterium | reverse complement strand
GATTTCCAACGAGTTGGCGGGCCACGTGACCATCGCCAAGCTGAACATCGAAGAGAGCCCCACCACGCCCTCGCGCTACGGCGTGCGCGGCATCCCCACCATGATGCTGTTCAAGGACGGCCACATGGCCTCGATGAAGGTGGGCGCCATGCCCAAGCAGAAGATCCTCGAGTGGCTGGCCGAAACGGGTGTCGCGGCGGCGGCGGCTTAGATCGCGCTGAGCCCAGACTGAACCAAACCCTCCCCCTCACCTCGCGAAGCGAGGGAGCGGCCGATGGGGGATGTCTTACGAGCCCGACGTTCGCCCGTCGCTCGGCCCACGCGGTTGCGAACTTCGGACTCGGAACACTAACTCGGCCAGGTTTCCGGACTCATCGCCAGGACGTCGCCGACGAAGTGCAGCGAACCGCAGATGATGACGTGCGGCGCCGGGCCTTCGGTCGCCAGCGCCGCCTCGAGGCCGGCCCGCACCCCCTCGACGACCTGCGCATCCAGCCCGGCGCCGCGGGCGGCGACGGCGAGGTCTTCCGGCGGGGTGGCGTTCGGCGACTCGAAGAGCGTGGTGAAGACGCGGGGCTTCAGGGCCGAGAAGTGCGGGAAGAAGCCGGTGGCGTCCTTGCGGCCGAGCATGCCGACGATCAGCGCCACCGGCCGGCCGTCGCGGGCCGAAAGCCGGCCAGCGGCCTCCGCCAGCGCCGCGCCGGCGTGGGGGTTGTGGGCGCCGTCCAGCCAGAGGTCGGCGCCGCGCGCCCTGGCCATCGCGGCGAGCGGCCCCTTGGTCAGCGGCTGGAAGCGGCCCGGCCACACCGTCCCGGCGATCCCCCGCCCGATCGCGTCCTCATCGATGCGCGGGTCGCCGAATTGCAGGATCGCCGCGCCGGCTAAGCCCGCGTTGGCGAACTGGTGCGCGCCGAAGAGGCTCGGCGGCGGCAGGTCCAGCAGCCGGTCTCCCAGCTGCACGACGAGCCGCCCCGCCTGCTCGTAGGCGTCGAAGTCGCGGCCCATCAGGGTGAGCGGCGCGCCGAGCCCCTCGGCCTCGCGCTCGATCACCGCCAGCGCCTCGTCGAGCTGCCGCGCCACCACCGCCGGGCGGCCGCGTTTGATGATCCCGGCCTTCTCCCAGGCAATCTTCGAAAGCTCCGGTCCGAGCATCTCCAGGTGGTCGTAGTCCACCGGGGCGATCACGCTCACCGCCGGCGCCTCGAAGACGTTGGTTGCGTCGAAGCGGCCTCCCAGGCCCACCTCGATCACGCAGAGGTCGGCCGGATTCTGGGCGAAGGCGTGGAAGGCGAGCGCCGTGGTGATCTCGAAGAAGCTGATCGGCTGGCCGGCGTTGGCCTGCTCGACTTCGTCGATCCGCCGATCCAGTTCGTCCTCGCCGATCAGCTTGCCGGCGATGCGGATGCGCTCGGCGAAGCGCACCAGGTGCGGCGAGGCCAGCGAATGCACCTTCAGTCCGGCCGCCTCGCCAATCGCGCGCAGGTAGGCGCAGGTCGAGCCCTTGCCGTTGGTCCCGGCCACGTGGATCACCGGCCCCATCCGCCGCTCGGGGTGACCAAGCGCCGCCAGCAGCCGCTGTACGCGGCCGGTGGAAAGGTCGATCAGCGACGGATGCAGGGCGCGCAGGCGCGCGATCGCCACGTCCGAGGCGCGGAGCGCGTCATGGTCGATTTTCGAAGCGGGCGACTCGGGCGACGGATCAGGCGGCGGGAAGGCGGTTTCGTCCCATCATTCGGGTGCGGAGGATCGATCCCAGCACGCCAGGCAGCTCTTGCCGCGTCACTACCCGATCGACCATGCCATGCGCCACCTGAAAATCGGCCGTTTGAAAGTGGTCGGGCAAGGTCTCGCGGATCGTCTGATCGATCACCCGGCGACCGGTGAAGCCTACCACCGCGCCTCGCTCCGCCAAGTGCATGTCGCCGAGCATGGCGTAGGAGGCGGTGACGCCGCCGATGGTGGGGTCGGTCAGCACCACGACGTAAGGAAGGTTGGCGTCTCGCAGCATCTGGATGGCGACCGTCGTCCGCGCCATCTGCATCAGCGCCAGCGCGCTTTCCTGCATCCGGGCGCCCGCCGCGGCGGTGAAGGCGACCACGGGCGCCTCCCGGCTGACGGCTTCCTCCACGGCTTTCACGAAGGTCTCGCCGCCGGACGTGCTCAGTGAGCCGCCCGCGAAGGCGAAGTTCTGCACGATCGCGACCGTCTCGACCCCGCCGATCCGGCCCACGGCGGCGCGGATGGCGTCCTTATCGCCAGTGGCTTTGCGCGCGGCAGCCAGGCTCGCCCTGTAGGGCTTGGCGTAGGTGAAATGCAGCGGGTCGTCCGCGGTGTCCGCCACCGGCAGCGACACGAAGCGGCCGTCGTCGAAGGTGTAGCGAAAACGCAGTTCCGGAGCGATGCGCATGTGGTGGCCGGCCGGCGTCACCCAGAGCGCGGTCTCCAGGTCGGGGCGGTAGATCATCTCTCCCGTGTCGGGGCAGGTCACCCACAGGTCGTGAGGGACCCGCTTGCGCCGTCCGCGGGCGCCCACTCCGGGGGCGATGCGAGAAAGCCAGCCACGCTCCGGCGCCGCGGTGCTCAACGATCAGGCCGCCGCCCGGCGGTTGCGCCCCGTCATCAGCGTGCGCAGGATCGAGCCCAGCACCGCCGGCAGCTCCTTGCGGGTGACCACGCGGTCGATCATGCCGCGCTCCACCAGGAACTCCGCGGTCTGGAAGCCGGCGGGCAGCGTTTCGCGGATGGTCTGCTCGATCACCCGGCGCCCGGAGAAGCCGACCAGGGCGCCGGGCTCGGCCAGGTGCACGTCGCCCAGCATCGCGTAGGAGGCCGTAACGCCGCCGTAGGTGGGGTCCGTCAGCACCACCAGATAGGGCAGATGCGCTTCGTGCAGCATGTCGATGGCGAGGGTGGCGCGGGCCATCTGCATCAGCGACAGCGCGCCTTCCTGCATACGCGCGCCTCCGGAAGCGGCGAAGATCACCAGCGGCGCCTCGCGCTTCAGCGCCTCCTCGGCCGCGGCGGCGACGAAGGCCTCGCCCACCGCCATGCCGAGCGAACCGCCAACGAAGGCGAAGTTCTCCACCAGCACGACGGACGTCACCGCGCCGATCTCGCCCACGGCGGCGCTCATCGCATCGTAGTCGCCCGTGTCTTTGCGGGCCGCGTGCAAGGCGTCCTTGTAGTTCTTGCCGTAGGTGAACCGCAGCGGGTCGTCTTCGGTCTTCGGCGTCGGCAGCGCCTTGTAGCGGCCGTCGTCGAAGGTGTAGTCGAAGCGCAGCGTCGGTCCGATGCGCATGTGCCGCCCGGCCGGCGTCACCCAGAGCGCCGCCTCGAGGTCGGGGCGATAGATCATCTCGCCCGTGTCGGGGCACTTCACCCAGAGGTTCTCGGGGGTCTCGCGCCGGGAGACCAGTTTCTGGACGCCGGGGGCGATCTTCGCGAGCCACCCGCCGCGCTCGCGCCCCATCGTCGGGGCCGGATTGCGCACCGGCTTGTTTCGCTTGTCGTCAGCCAAAGCCATGCGGAGCCTTCAAATCGCCCTAGGGGACTCGCGCGGACCGCACAGCCTTAGCGAGGCCATCCGCGGTTTCCAAAACTTTTGCGACGGGATCACGGTTCTGTGCGAGGGCGTCGGCCACCGCGTCCACCAGCGCCGAACCGACCACGGCCGCATCGGCGATCTTCGCCACCGCCTCGGCCTGCGCCGGCGTGCGGATGCCGAAGCCCACGGCCACCGGCAGGCCCGAAGCCGCGCGGACCCGCTCCACGGCCGGCGCGATGGCGCGGGCGTCCACCGGCTTTCCCCCCGTCACGCCCGCCACCGAGACGTAATAGACGAACCCGGACGTGCGGCGGACGACGGTCGGCAGGCGCTCGGCGTCGGTGGTGGGGGTGGCCAGGCGGATCAGCGCGAGCCTGGCCGGTTCGAACGCCGCCAGCACCGGAGTCGCCTCCTCCGGCGGGCAGTCGACGACGATCGCCCCGTCGACCCCGGCCGCCGCGGCGTCGGTCGCGAAGCGCTCCAGCCCATAGCTGAGGATCGGGTTCATGTAGCCCATGAGCACCAGCGGGGTCTCGGCATCGCCTTTCCGGAACCCGCCCGCCAGCGCCAGGGTTCCCGCCAACGTCATCCCGCGCTCCAGCGCCCGGAGCGCCGCGCGCTGGACCGAAGGCCCGTCCGCCATCGGATCCGAGAACGGAAAGCCCAGTTCGATGATGTCGGCGCCGGCGCCCGGCAACCCCGCCAGCACCTTCGCCGACGTTTCCGCATCCGGATCGCCCGCCATCACATAGGCGACGAAGCCGGCGCGGCCTTCCCGCTTCAGCTCGGCGAACCGGGCATTGAGACGGGCGACGGTCAAACCCCCTTCTCCCCTTGCGGGAGAAGGTGGCCGCGAAGCGATCGGATGAGGGGTGCTAACTGGATGTGGGTGATTGTCGGAGAGACGCGAGCCGGCTTCGGAGCACCCGTCATCCGTCGGCTCCGCCGACACCTTCTCCCGCAAGGGGAGAAGGAAAGGGATGTCGAACCCCTCACGCCGACCTCGCCATCACCGTCGCCAGGTCCTTGTCGCCGCGGCCCGAGAGGTTCAGCACGACGACCCCGTCCGGGCCGACGATCTTCGCCACCTCCGGCAGCCGGGCGAGGGCGTGAGCGCTTTCCAGGGCGGGCAGGATGCCTTCCAGCCGCGACAAGAGCCGGAACGCCTCCAGCGTCTCCTCGTCGGTAGCGCTGAGGTAGGTCACCCGGCCGACGTCGTTCAGCCAGGCGTGCTCGGGGCCGATGCCGGGGTAGTCGAGGCCGGCGGAGATCGACTGCGCCTCCAGGATCTGCCCCGCGGCGTCCTGCAAGAGGTAGGTGCGGTTGCCGTGCAGCACGCCGGGCCGCCCGCCGTTGATCGCCGCGGCGTGCTCGCCGCTCGCCAGGCCCTGACCGGCGGCCTCGACGCCGAAGATGCGCACGCCTTCGTCGGCCAGGAACGGGTGGAAGAGGCCGATGGCGTTGGAGCCGCCGCCGACGCAGGCCACCAGCGCATCCGGAAGCCGGCCCTCGGCCTCCAGCACCTGCGCGCGCGCCTCCTCGCCGATCACCTTCTGGAAGTCGCGCACCATGGCCGGGTAGGGGTGCGGGCCGGCGGCCGAGCCGATCAGGTAGTAGGTGTCCTCGACGTTGGTCACCCAGTCGCGCAGCGCCTCGTTCATCGCATCCTTGAGCGTCGCCGAGCCGCTGGTGACCGGGCGCACTTCCGCGCCCAGCAGCTTCATGCGCTGCACGTTCGGCGCCTGCCGCTCGATGTCGACC
>DATJRL010000197.1:0-7268 GCA_035504785.1 Caulobacteraceae bacterium | reverse complement strand
TCGAGCTTCTCCTCCAGCGCGGCGGTGAAGTCGTACTCGACGTAGCGGCGGAAGAACTGCTCGAGGAAGGCGGTGACCAGGCGCCCCTTGTCCTCCGGCACGAAGCGATTGCGCTCCATCCGCACATAGGCCCGGTCGCGCAGCACCGTGAGGATGGAGGCGTAGGTGGAAGGGCGGCCGATGCCGAGCTCTTCCATCTTCTTCACCAGCGAGGCCTCGGAATAGCGCGGCGGCGGCTCGGTGAAGTGCTGGTCGGCGCGCACGGCATGGACCTTGGCGGCCGCGCCTTCGGCGACCGCGGGCAGCCGCCCGGCGAACTCGCGATCCTCGTCGGCGGCGGCGCCGGCGTCCTTGCTGTCCGGATCGTCGCGGCCTTCCTCGTACACCCGCAGGTAGCCGTCGAAGAGCACGACCTGGCCGGTGGCGCGCAGGCCGGTCTGGCCGTCGGCGGCTTCCAGATCGATGGTGGTGCGCTCGATGCGCGCGGCCTCCATCTGCGAGGCGATCATCCGCTTCCAGATCAGCTCGTAGAGCCGGCCGAGGTCGGGCTCGAGGCGCAGCGAGCCGGGGTTGCGGCCGAGGCTGGTCGGGCGGATCGCCTCGTGGGCTTCCTGGGCGTTCTTGGCCTTCACCCGGTAGTAGCGGGGGCTGTCGGGGACGTATGGCTTCCCATAAAGGCCGCCGATCACCTCGCGGGCCTCGGCCAGCGCCTCGGGGGCGCTGGCGACGCCGTCGGTGCGCATGTAGGTGATCAGGCCGACGGTCTCGCCGCCGATATCGACGCCCTCATAGAGCTTCTGGGCGGCGCGCATGGTGCGGTCGGCGGAGAAGGCGAGCTTGCGCGCGGCTTCCTGCTGCAACGTCGAGGTGGTGAAGGGCGGCGGCGGCGAGCGCCGCGCCGGGCGCTTCTCGACCGACTTGATCGTGAACCGGCCGGTCTCGACCGCGCGTTTGGCGGCCTGGGCCGAGGCTTCGTCGCCGAGGTCGAACTTGCCGAGGCGCTTGCCCCGGTGCTTGGCGAGGCGGGCGAGGAACGGATCGCCGCCGGCGGAGACGTCCGCCTCCACCGTCCAGTATTCCTGGGTGCGGAAGGCCTCGATCTCGATCTCGCGGTCGACGATCAGGCGCAGCGCCACCGACTGCACCCGGCCGGCGGAGCGGGCGCCCGGCAGCTTGCGCCACAGCACCGGCGAGAGGGTGAAGCCGACCAGATAGTCCAGCGCGCGGCGAGCCAGATAGGCGTCCACCAGCTCCATGTCGATGTCGCGCGGGTGCTTCATCGCCTCGGTGACGGCCGAGCGGGTGATGGCGTTGAAGACCACGCGCTCGACCTTGGCGGCCTTGAGCGCGCGCCGGCGTCCGAGCACTTCCAGCAGGTGCCAGCTGATCGCCTCGCCCTCGCGGTCGGGGTCGGTGGCGAGGATCAGACGATCGGCGGTCTTGGCGGCCTCGGCGATTTCGGAGACGCGCTTGGCCGCCCTGGGATCGACGTCCCAGATCATGGCGAAGTCCTCGTCCGGCCGCACCGAGCCGTCCTTGGACGGCAGGTCGCGCACATGCCCGTAGGACGCCAGGACCTTGTAGTCCGAGCCCAGGTAACGATTGATGGTCCGCGCCTTGGCGGGGCTTTCGACGACGACGACGTTCTTCAAGCGGCGAGAGACTTGTTTTGCGAGGGGGCGGACCAGACGCCCCGATCCCCGGGAGGCGCGGAAAGTGGGGGCGCGCACCGGGCTCTGTCAACGGCGTCCGGGCGGCCAGGCGCCGTTCCCCCGTAGGGGGAAGAAAATCCCGGGAGTCCTCCTCCCGCTTGCGGCAAGCAAGCTTTGGCCCGCCTCGCCGTTGGGGGAGGTAGAGCAGCCCGAAACATCAAACGTCATGGCCGGGCTCGTCCCGGCCACCCTTAGCGACGCTTTGGAAAACGCCGAGGGCGTGGCAGCATGCCGGCGAATGGGTGGCCGAGACGAGCCCGGCCATGACGTGAGGGTGGTCAACGCCGCCGCGAGACAGCCATCAAGCCCGGCAGGCCAGTCCCCCGCCAAGCAGTTCGGCGCGGCCGGCGAGCGCGAGCTCGATCAGCGCCGCGAAGACCGCGCCGGCCGGAGCGCTGGCGGCGCGGGCCAGCTCGTCGATCGCCACTGGCGTTGGGGACAGAAGGTCGTACACCAGCTCCGTCAACTCCAGCGGCGGATCCTCGTCGAAGCCGGCGTACGGCGGGGCGGCCGGCGCCCGGAAGCCGCGCAAGCTCCCCACGGCGCGCAGCACGTCTTCGGCGCCTTCGCAGACCGCGGCGCCCTGGCGGATCAGGTCGTTGCAGCCCCGCGCCCTGGGGTCGAGCGGCGAGCCGGGCACGGCCAGCACCTCGCGGCCCTGCTCGGCGGCGAGGCGGGCGGTGATCAGCGAGCCGGACTTCAGCTCCGCCTCGACCACCACCACGGCCAGCGACAGGCCGGAGATCAGGCGGTTGCGGCGCGGGAAGTCCTTGGCCTGCGCCCGCCGCCGCGGCGCGCTCTCGGACACGATGCAGCCGCGTTCGGCGACGGCGCGATAGAGCGCCTCGTTCTCCGGCGGGTAGATGTCGCCGACGCCGCCTCCCAGCACCGCCACCGTGCCGGTCGCCAGCGAGCCTTCGTGGGCGGCGGCGTCGACGCCGCGGGCGAGGCCCGAGACCACCACCAGGCCCTCGCGGCCAAGCTCGCCGGATATCTCGCGGGCGAAGCGACGGCCGACCGCCGAGGCGATCCGCGCGCCGACCACGGCGACCGCCCGGAGGCGCAGGAGCGCGGCGTCTCCCAGCGCCCAGAACACCGGCGGCGGCGGGTCGAGCGCGGCGAGCGTTTCGGGAAAGGCGTCGTCGCAGCCACAGATCAGTGTCGCGCCCATGGCCTCGCCGGCGGCGATCTCGTCCTCGACGGCGCTGGGAGAGGGGATGGCGCCTGGATCCAAGCGGCCGGCGCGGCGCATCAGGGCGGGGAGGGCGTCCAGCGCACCGCGGGCCGAGCCGTGGCGCGCCAGCAGATGCCGGAAGGTCACGGGCCCGACCGTCTCGGTGCGCGCGAGACGCAGCCAGGCGAGGCGCTCTGCGTCGCTCACGCTAGGGGCGGGCCCCCGTTGTGGCCGATGGCGTCCTTGCCGGCCAACGCCTGTGGGTTGGCGGATGCGCCGATGCGCGGCTCCTCGCCTTTCAGGAGCCGGCGGATATTCTCGTGGTGTCGGATGAAGATGAGGACGGCCATGAACGCCGCCAGCCAGAGCTTGGCCTCCGGCGTCTGGTTGAACAGGTAGACGTAGACCGGGGCGAGCGCGGCGGCGGTCAGCCCGGCCAGCGACGAGAACCGGAACAGGAACGCCATGACGAGCCAGGTGGCGCCGGCGGCGAGGCCGGCGGGCCAGGCGATGGCGATCAGCGTGCCGAAGAAGGTCGCCACCCCCTTGCCGCCCCGGAAGCGAAGCCAGACGGGAAAGATGTGACCCACGAACGCCGCGCCGCCGGCGAGCGCCGCGGCGTCGGTCGAATGAGTGAGCGCCTGCGCCAGCAGCACCGCGGCCGCGCCCTTGCCACCGTCGCCGACGAGGGTGATGGCCGCCAGGTCCCGCCGGCCGGTGCGGAGCACGTTCGTCGCGCCGATGCTGCCCGAGCCGATCCTGCGCACGTCGCCCGCGCCGCCGAGCCGCGTGGCGATCACCCCGAACGGGATCGAGCCCAGCAGGTACCCGAACACGGCGCACAAACCGTAGAGCATGGCGGGAGTCACAGTCATGCTTGCTACTCTAGGGCGGCGGATGGCGGCGGCATAGTACGGTCTGGGCGGCGCCGGCCAATAGCGCTCTCGGTGCGGCTCAGGTAGTATTGTCGCCCGGCCGCAGCCGCGGTCACGACCCCACTCGAACGGAGGCTCGCCATGCGCCCCGTGCGTTCCTTTATCCCAGTCGCCGGCGCGGCTGTCCTGCTGGCGACCGCCGCCATGGCCCAAGATTATCAAGGCCCCGGAGCTATTCCCGATGCCGGCACCTACGCCGGCAGCCGGCAGATCCAGGAGCAGCAGCAACAGCAGGATCAGCAATACCGCGACCAGCAGCAACAGCAGTTCAACCAGCAGTTCAACCAGCAGGATCAGCAACAGTCACCACAGTACTACGGGTCGCAGGGCGGATACGACGGGACCAACGGCCCATTCGCTGCGATGTATCTCGACCCGCGCAGCCTGAAGGAATGGGGCGACTGGAACTTCCCCTCGCCGCAAGCGGCGCGCGCTGCGGCGCAGGCGGCATGCCGCAAGGGGACCGGCGCGCCTTGCACCAAGGTGCTGGAGTTCGCCAATACCTGCGCCGCCTTCGTCGTAAGCAAGGCGAGCCACGTCTGGGCCGCGCGCGCGGCGAGTTCGGAGGCCTTGGCCGAGGACATGGCGCTCACCGCCTGCCGCAACGAGGGCGGGAAGGACTGCGTCACGCACCAGCACTACTGCTCGCCGAACAATTGGCAGTAGCGCCAGGCGCGCTCCGGCGAGCGCTCCTCACCATGACGAGAGTTGTTGGCCTCTTACAAACCTCGTCATCCTGAGGAGCCCGCGTCTGCGGGCGTCTCGAAGGACGCAGGGCGCGACTAAGCGCCAGCCTCGTGGACGACCCGCCCGTCCACCAGCGTCATCCGGACCTCGCCCTGCAGGCGGCGGCCGTCGAAGGCGGAGTTCTTGGACTTGGAGATGAGCTGCTCGGCGTCGATCACGCGGGGGGCGCCCAAGTCGCAGAGCACCAGGTCGGCGGGGGCGCCGACGGCGAGGCGGCCGGCGGCCAGGCCGAGCGCCTTGGCGGGGGCGAGGGTGACGGTCTCGATGAGGCGGATGAGCGGCGCGCCGGCGTCGTGGTGCAGGCTAATCAGCGCCGGCAACAGGGTTTCGAGGCCGATGGAGCCGGGCGCGGCCTCCTCGAACGGCAGACGCTTGTCCTCGGCCGGCGCCGGGGCATGGGCGGAGACGACGATGTCGACGAGGCCGCTCGCCACAGCCTCGATCAGCGCCTGGCGGTCGTCCTCCGAGCGCAGCGGCGGGACCAGTTTCCAGAAGGTCCGGTAGTCGCCGATATCGAGTTCGTTGAACGTCAGGTGGTTGATCGAGGCGGTCGCGATCACGGGCAGGCCGCGGGCTTTGGCGCGGGCGAGGCTCTCCAGGGCGCAGGCGGTGCTCAGCTGGTCGGCCAGCAGCCGCGCGCCGGTGAGCTCGACCAGAGCCAGGTCGCGCTCCAGCATGATCTTCTCGGCCACGGCCGGCGCGGCGGGCAGGCCCATGCGGCCGGCGAACTCGGTCTCGGTGGCGGCCGCGCCGTCGGTGAGCCAGGGGTCGGCCGGGCGATGGGCGACCAGCACGCCGAGACCGTGGGCGTAGGCCAGCAGGCGGCGCATCACCTTGGAGTCGACGATCGGCTTGTCGCCGTCGCAGACGTAGACGCAGCCGGCGTCGTGCATCAGCCCGATCTCGGCCATCGCCTGGCCCGCGAGGCCCTTGGTGGCCGCGCCGGCGGGGTAGACGTGCACCAGCTCGATGTCGCGGGCGCGGCGCAGGATAAAGTCGACCATCGCCGGGTCGTCGACCGCCGGCTGGGTGTCGGGCTGCACGACGATGGAGGTGACCCCGCCGGCGGCGGCGGCCCTGGCGGCCGACTTCAGCGTCTCCTTCGGCTCGGCCCCCGGCTCGCCGGTCTTGACCCGGAGGTCGATCAGGCCCGGCGCCAGCATCGCGCCGTTGCAGTCGACGCGGCGGACGTCTGGCGACAGGTCCGCGAAGCCGACCTCGTGGGTCATCTCGGCGATCTTGCCGTGCTCGCTGATCAGGGCGCCGGGGCCGTCGTACCCGGTCTCCGGATCGACCAGGCGGGCGTTGACGAAGGCGACGGGGCGAACGGGCATCAGTCGTTGTCCAGGCGCGCGGCCATCGACGCCAGCACCGCCATGCGCGAAGCGACGCCCATTTCCACCTGGTTCTGGATCAGCGAGACGCCGAGGTCGTCGGCGACGTCCGAGTCGATCTCGACGCCGCGGTTCATCGGGCCGGGGTGCATGACCCGCACGTGCGGGGCGGCAAGGGCGAGCTTCTCGCGGTCGAGGCCGAACAGGCGGTTGTACTCGCGCGTGGAAGGCACCAGCGCCCCCTGCATCCGCTCCAACTGCAGGCGCAGCATCATCACCACGTCGGCGCCGGCGACGCCCTTGCGCAGGTCGTGGAACACCTCCACCCCCCAGCGCTCGACTCCGGGCGGCATCAGCGTCGGCGGCCCGACCAGGCGGACGTGGGCGCCCATCAGGCCCAGCATGCCGACGTTGGAGCGGGCGACGCGGCTGTGCAGCACGTCGCCGCAGATCGCCACGGTCAGCCCCTCGATGCGGCCGAAGGCGCGGCGGATGGCGAGGGCGTCGAGCAGCGCCTGCGAAGGATGCTCATGGCGCCCGTCGCCGGCGTTGATCACGCTGCAGCTGACTTTCTGGGAGAGCAAGGAGGCCGCGCCCGAGGCCCCGTGCCGCACCACCAGGATGTCGGGCTGCATGGCGTTCAGCGTCACCGCCGTGTCGATCAGGGTCTCGCCCTTCGCGATCGAGGAGGCCCTGGGACTCATGTTGACCACATCGGCGCCGAGCCGCTTGCCGGCCAGCTCGAACGAACTCTGGGTGCGCGTGGAAGCCTCGAAGAACAGGTTCACCAGCGTGCGGCCCTTCAGCAGGTCGAGCTTCTTCGCCTTCTGCCGGTTCAGCGCCACGAACCCCTCGGCCAGGTCGAGCAGATCGCCGACCTGCTCGCGGTCGAGATCGAAGACGGAAAGGAAATGGCGCGCGGGAAAGGGAAAGGTCCGGTCACGGACCTCAGCGGGGCCAGGCGCGATCGATGTCATTAAAGCGCCGTTCTAGGCGGCTTTGCCGTGGCGGGGAAGGGCGGCTCTTGCTCACCGGACTCTGACGCGAGACTCGGCTAAAGTCGCTCCTGACACCTTTGAGTTGGTATCGCGCCCATCTTGTTCGCGTTACGTTCCGCTCAGGAGACGCGGATGATTCTGACCGATCACCAAATCAAACAGGCCCTGGGCGCCCACTCCATCGAGATTACGCCCTTCGATGAGGCCCAGGTTCAAGGCGCTAGCATTGATCTGAGAGTTGGTGAGGAAGGGGCAACGACCAAAACGAAGCGCCGGGTCAACATCCGAGAGCAGGGGTTCCTTCTTCTCGAGCCCGGAGATTTTGGCGTCATCTCCATCTTCGAGGAAATCCGGCTCGATCCCCAACA
>DATJRL010000196.1:0-2636 GCA_035504785.1 Caulobacteraceae bacterium | reverse complement strand
CGCCCATCTCGCTGTTCGTCGCCCTGATCGGCCTGGGCGCGTTCTGGTGGACCGTCCGCAGCGGCCAATACGAGGATCCGCTCGGCGACGCCGCGCGGATCCTCAATCCCGACTACGACGATGCGCCATTGGGCCCGCCATGATTTCGATTACCTGACGCCGGGCGCGTCGTCTCACCGAGGATTCGGACGTGGCGCTCGAGCCTAGGAACGGGCGCCGAGAGCCTGGCGTCGGTTTCGTCGCTGGGACGCCGGCTTTAGGAAGTTCCGCTCGGACTCGAACATGTAGTCGCGCGTGACCGGCGCCGCGTCCACCCGCCGCGCGAGCTGCAGCTGGAAGTTCATGTGGCCGCCATCGCGGAAACTGAACTCGCTGGCGGTCAGGAAGAACTCCCACATCCGGCAGAAGCGCTCGCCGTAGGCCAGGGCGATCCGCCGGCGCTCGGCGGCGAAGCGCTCTCGCCACAGGCGCAAGGTCTTGGCGTAATGCAGACGCAGGATCTCGACGTCGGTGATCCAAAGGCCGCTTTGCTCCACCGCCTCCACGACCTCGGACAGGGCGGGGACGTAGCCGCCGGGGAAGATGTACTTGCGGATAAAGGTGCTGGTGACGCCGGGCGGGCTCCGGCGTCCGATCGAGTGAACGACGGCGATCCCCTGTTCGGTCAGCCGGTCGGACAAGGTCTCGAAGAACGACAGGTAGTTGGGCTGGCCGACGTGCTCGAACATGCCCACCGAGACGATCCGGTCGTAGCGACCGCCCAGCTCGCGGTAGTCGGCCAGGGCGAAACGCACGCGATGCGCCAAGCCGGCGGCTTCGGCCCGGGCCTTGGCGGTGGCCAACTGCTCGGTCGACAGCGTGATTCCCAGAACCTCGACGTCATGGCCGTGCGCCAGACTGAGGGCGAGGCCGCCCCAACCGCAGCCGATGTCGAGCACCCGGAGGCCGGGCTCCAGACGCAGCTTCGACGCAAGGTGCGCCTTCTTGGCCGCCTGCGCCTCCTCGAGGCTTAGGTCGTCCCGCGGGAAGTAGGCGCAGGAGTACTGGAGGTCTTCGTCGAGGAAGCGCCGATAAAGGTCGAGCCCGAGATCGTAGTGGTGCGCGACATTGCGTTGGGCGTGGCCGCGGTCGTTGTTCTGCCGCAAGCGGTGGGCGAGCGCGACCCAGAGCCTGTCGAGGATGCCGCGATGCGAGCGATCGTCCGCAGGCAGATTGCGGCCGATCAGCACCATGAGGTCTTCGAGACCGCCCCGATCGAACACCAGATCGCCGTCCAAATAGGCCTGGCCGAGACCAAGGTGCGGATCGCAGGCGATCCACCATTCGGCGCGGCGGGTGATCCGGACCGACACCGGCGGCCCCGAACCCATCCCCGTAGGTATGACTCGCTCCATTGCCGCCGGCCACGGTCAGTTGGCCGACCTTGACCCGATGTTCCAGGTAACGATGAAGGAGCATGGCGCATGGCTCGCGTGGCGGGGTGACAGCCAGCAAACGGGCGTGAGGCGGCTTGGTTTCCGCCGGTCGCGCGAAGGCGCGGCGGGCTGGCGACGAGCGCCAGTCCGCAACCCTAAATGTCCCTCGTTGCTTGCGCGCAGGGGTTTGAGTGGATTGTATGCAGGCGCCGCGTGAGGTCGGAGTGGATCGGTCGCCGAATGTGCAAGGGGACGCGCTTTTGCGCCTTCGTCGCGCCACGCGCTCGGTTCGCGCCGGTCGGCGGGATTCGCGCGCCGCGCGGCGCAAGTTTTGCCACCGGGGGCGCAGGCTTCGCGGCCCTGTTCGCGGCGCTTGCGTTAGCCGGCTGTGGCGGGGCGCCGCACGAGAGGCCGCCGCCAACCGTAGGGGTCGTGACGATCGAACCGCAGCCGGTGACGCTGACCACCGACCTTCCGGGGCGCACCAACCCTTATGAGATCGCCGATGTCCGCCCGCAGGTGGGAGGCATCATCAAGTCGCGCCTGTTCACCGAGGGCGCGATCGTGCACGCGGGTCAGGTGCTCTATCAGATCGAGCCCGCCCCCTACCAAGCCGCCTACGACCAGGCCAAGGGGCAGCTCGCCGACGCCGAGGCCACGGTCGTCGATGCGAAGCTGAAGGCGGATCGTCTGGAAGCGCTGGTCAAGCTCAACTCGGCCGCGCTCCAGGACGCCGACGACGCCGAGGCGGCCTACAAGGAGGCCGCGGCCACGGTGCAGCAGGACAAGGCCGCGCTCGAGGCCGCCCGGATCAATCTCGAATTCACCCGGATCACCGCGCCGATTACCGGCCGGATCGGCATCTCGACGGTCACCGAGGGCGCGCTCGTCACCGCGAGCCAGACCGCCGCGCTCGACACCATCCAGCGGCTCGACCCGATCTACGTCGACGTGACCCAATCGGTCGCCCAGGTGAACGCGCTGCGCCAGGCGATCAAGCAGGGCCGTCTCGACGCCGGCGGGACCGCGGAGACGCACATCACCCTGGATAACGGCGCGCTCTACCCCCTCGCCGGCCGCCTCGAGTTCACCGACATCACCGTCGATACGACCACGGACGCCGTCACCTTGCGGGCCGTCTTCCCGAATCCTTCGGGGTTGCTGCTGCCTGGCATGTTCGTGCGCGAGACGGTCGTCGAGGGCGTCGATCCGGCCGGCCTG
>DATJRL010000195.1:0-3566 GCA_035504785.1 Caulobacteraceae bacterium | reverse complement strand
AGTCGCGGGGAGCGGCGACCGCGTGGTTCTGATCGAGGACACCCGGGAGCTGCAATGCGCCGCGCCAAACCTTGTGGCGCTGCGCACCAAGGACGGCGCGGCCTCGCTTTCGGACCTGGTGCGCTCAGCGCTGCGGCTGCGGCCCGACCGAATCCCGATCGGCGAGGTGCGCGGCGCCGAGGCCCTCGATCTCCTCAAGGCCTGGGGAACCGGCCATCCCGGCGGCGTCGGCACGCTACACGCCGGATCGGCGGTCGGCGCGCTGCGCCGGCTCGAGCAGCTCGTCCAGGAAGCCGTCGTCACCGTCCCGCGCGCGCTCATCGCCGAGACCATTGACGTCATCGCCGTTCTCGCTGGCCGGGGCTCAGCCCGACGGCTCGCCGAACTCGCCGTGGTCAGGGGTCTTAGCCCCTCTGGCGACTACGTCCTCACGTCCGCAGGAGACTGATAATGCCGCTCAACAATATCCGCCGCCGTATTGCCGCGGCGACCGCCTTCGGCATCTTCGCCCTTATCACGGCGCCAGCCTATGCCGCTGGCTCCAACATGCCCTGGGAGCAGCCGCTCAACCAGATTCTGGAATCCGTCCAGGGGCCGGTGGCGAAGGTTGTCTCCGTGATCATCATCGTCATCACCGGCCTCACGCTGGCGTTCGGCGAAACCTCCGGCGGATTTCGGCGGCTGATTCAGATCGTCTTCGGCCTTTCGATCGCCTTCGCCGCGTCGAGCTTCTTCCTGACTTTCTTCCAGTTCGGCGGCGGAGCACTGGTCTGATGGATCAGGCGGACGGCATCCCCGGATTCTATGCGCCGGTGCACCGCGCCCTGACCGAACCGATCCTGCTCGGCGGCGCGCCGAGGGCGGTCGCGATCGTCAACGGCACGCTCGCCGCAGCGGTGGGCTTGGGCTTGCGTCTCTGGATCGTCGGCGGCGCGATCTGGCTTGCCGCGCATCTCGCAGCGGTCTGGGCCGCAAAGCGCGACCCGGCCTTCGTCGATGTGGTGCGCCGGCACCTCCGCTATCCGCAGCATCTGGTCGGGTGAGGGCGGGATCCATGATGAACCTCGCGGAATACCGGCGCCACTCACAGGGCCTCGCAGACTTCCTGCCCTGGGCGGCGCTGGTGCGTGAAGGCGTGATCCTCAACAAGGACGGCTCATTCCAGCGCACGGCCAAATTCCGTGGGCCGGATCTCGATTCCGCTACGCCCGCCGAGCTGGTCGCGATCACCTCGCGGCTCAACAACGCGCTGCGGCGCCTCGGAACCGGCTGGGCCATCTTCATCGAAGCGCAACGCCAGCCCGCCCACAATTATCCGCTCAGCGATTTTCCCGACGCCGCCTCCAGGTTGGTCGATGAGGAACGTCGGGCACAGTTCGAGGAAGAAGGCGCGCATTTCGAGAGCCGGTATTTCCTGACGCTGCTCTGGCTGCCGCCGGCCGACGATTCCGCCCGCGCCGAAGCCTGGCTCTACGAGAATCGCGCCCACAACGGCGCCGACTGGCGGGCGGCCCTCGACGGTTTCGTCGACCGCACCGACCGTGTGCTCGCGCTCGTCGAGGGTTTCATGCCCGAGGCCGAGTGGCTCGATGACGGCGAGACCCTGACCTACCTGCATTCCTGCGTCTCGACACGCCGCCAGCGTGTCCGCGTGCCAGAGACGCCGATCTACCTCGACGCCATCCTGCCCGATGAAGATTTGACCGGCGGGCTCGAGCCACGGCTTGGCACAGCGCATCTGCGCACCCTGACGGTCATGGGCTTTCCGTCGCAGACCTTTCCGGGGCTGCTCGACGATTTGAACCGCCTGGCTTTCCCTTATCGCTGGTCGACGCGCGCCATCTGCCTCGACAAGACAGATGCGACCAGGCTTCTCGGCAAGATCCGGCGGCAATGGTTCGCTAAGCGAAAGTCGATCATGGCGATCCTCAAGGAGGTCATGACCAACGAAGCGTCGGTGCTGATGGACTCCGACGCCGCGAACAAGGCGCTCGACGCCGACGCCGCGCTCCAGGAGCTCGGCTCCGATCTCGTCGGCGAAGCCTATGTCACGACGACGGTCACGGTCTGGCACGACGATCCCCGCATGGCCGAAGACCGGCTGCGGCTGGTCGAGAAGGCCATCCAGGGCCGTGACTTCACCTGCATGCACGAGACAGTGAACGCGATTGAGGCGTGGCTCGGGAGCCTCCCGGGCCATGTCTACGCCAACGTCCGCCAGCCGCCGATTTCGACCCTGAACCTGGCGCACATGATGCCTTTCTCGGCGGTATGGGCCGGGCTGGAGCGGGACGAGCATCTTCAGGCGCCGCCGCTCTTCTTCGCCAGGACGGAAGGCTCGACGCCGTTCCGCTTCTCGCTCCATGTCGGCGATGTCGGCCACACCCTGATCGTCGGTCCGACCGGCGCGGGCAAGTCTGTACTTCTGGCGCTGATGGCGCTCCAGTTCCGCCGCTATCCGGGCGCGCAAGTCGTCGCCTTCGATTTTGGCGGCTCGATCCGGGCCGCAGCGCTCGCGATGGGCGGGGACTGGCACGACCTCGGCGGCGCGCTCGCCGAGGATGTCGCCGAGCCTGTGTCCTTGCAGCCTCTCGCCCGCCTCGATGACGCCGGAGAACGGGCCTGGGCGGCCGAGTGGGTCGCGGCATTGCTCACCCGCGAAGCAGTGTCGGTCACCCCCGAAGTCAAGGAGCATCTTTGGTCGGCGCTGACTTCGCTCGCCTCCGCTCCTCTTCCCGAGCGGACCATCACGGGTCTCTCGGTTCTCCTGCAGTCCAACACGCTCAAACAAGCCTTACAGCCGTATACCCTCGGCGGCCCCTGGGGACGGTTGCTGGACGCTGAGACGGAACGCCTCGGCGAGGCCGACGTCCAGGCCTTCGAGACCGAGGGCCTTATCGGCGCCAGCGCTGCACCCGCGGTTCTCTCCTACCTCTTCCACCGCATTGGCGATCGGCTCGACGGGCGTCCAACCCTGCTCATCATCGACGAAGGCTGGCTCGCCCTCGACGACCGCGGCTTCGCCGACCAGCTTCGGGAATGGCTGAAGACCTTGCGCAAGAAGAATGCGAGCGTCATCTTCGCCACCCAGTCGCTCGCCGACATCGACGGCTCGGCGATCGCGCCTTCGATCATCGAGAGCTGCCCCACCCGGCTGTTTCTCCCGAATGAGCGGGCGCTCGAGCCGCAGATCGCTGCCATCTATCGCCGCTTTGGATTGAACGATCGGCAGATCGAGATCCTCAGCCGGTCGACCCCCAAGCGCGACTATTACTGCCAATCCCGCCGGGGAAATCGCCTGTTCGAGCTCGGCCTCTCCGAGGTCGCGCTCGCCTTCACCGCCGCCTCTTCAAAGTCCGACCAGAAGGCGATCGGCGAGATCGTCGCCGCCCAGCCCCACGAAGGCTTCGCCGCCGCGTGGCTCAGGCGCAAGGACCTTGATTGGGCGGCGGACATGATCGCCACGCAACATCAGGAGACCGCGCAATGACTCGCTTTCGTATTCGATTGGCCCTCGCCGCCGGCGTCGCCGCCGTCGCCCTCGCCAGCGCGCCCGCCCAGGCGCA
>DATJRL010000194.1:0-15964 GCA_035504785.1 Caulobacteraceae bacterium | reverse complement strand
AGCATCGCCGAGCTGAAGGCCGCCGGCGTACACGTGTCGGTGCCGGTGGTGGTGAACCATGACGACAGCCCCGCCGGCGTCTCGCGCGACCTGCATCCCGGCGTTTTCGTCCGCTCGGTCTACTTCACCGATCCTAACGGCATCATGCTGGAGTTCGCCTGTCTGACCCGCCAGCTTGGGCGCCCGGAGGACATCGCCCTCGTCCCCGCCAGAGCCAAAGCCCCGGCGCACGCCTGATGCCGCGGCTGCGCGAGGTTCCGAAGGCGGAGGTCAGCTCCGAGACTGTCCTGCGCTACTACAAGGCGCTGTTCGGCGATCGCGACCCGGTGAGCGAGCCCGGGACGGCGACCGGCACGCGGGGGGACTGGTGGAGCGTCTTCGCCAACTCGCCGGATGTTTTCGAGCATGCGGTCAACGGGTTCGCCCTCTACCGCGGCGCCCGCAAGCTGGACCCGGTGCTGCGCGAGCTCGGCCAGACCCGGGTCGGGTGGGTGAAGGGCAGCCAGTTCGTGTTCTCGCAGCACTGCAAGTCGCTGCGCGGCTTGAAGGTGTCCGAGGAGAAGATCGCCGCCGTCCCGTCCTGGCAGACGGCCGACTGCTTCTCCAACGAGGAGCGGGCGGTGCTGGCTTACGCCGACTGTCTGGCGGCAGGCGGGCGCACGCCCGACGGCGTGTTCGCGGCGCTGAAGCGCTTCCTTTCCGACGAGCAGATCCTCGAATTCACCTACATCACCTGCATGTACGACATGCATGCGGTGATCAGCCGGGCGCTGCGCCTCGAATACGACGACCGCGACGACCCCATTGTCGAGATCGCGGCCCCGGAAAGCTTCGCGCAGCGCGACTTCCTCGATACGGGACGGCGCTGAGCCAACCCTCTCTCAAGGGCGTGTTGCGCAATTCCTGCGTGGTTCGAGACGCGCTCTGGCGAGCGCTCCTCACCATGACGAACATTGTTGCAGTTCAATATCGTCGTCATCCTGAGGACCCCGCAGGGCGGGCGTCTCGAAGGACGCAGGGCCGATTTGCAACACGCCCCGCAAAGGGGAGGGGAGCCTTGCGCGCGACTTGGGCGTCTGCGTATTCAGGAACGAAAACGAAGGGAGTGCGGCCATGAGCGAGGGCCAGGTCTTTCCGGTCCCGGAGGCGTGGGCCGAGCGCGCCCATATCGACGCCGCCGGCTACGACGCCGCCTGGCGGCGGGTCGAATCCGACCCGGACGGCTACTGGCGCGACCTCGCCGGCCGGCTCGAGTGGATCAAGCCGTTCACCGTGGTGAAGGACGTCTCTTTCGACGCCAAGGACTTCCGCATCCGTTGGTACGCCGACGGCGTCCTCAACGCCTCGGCCAACTGCCTCGACCGGCACCTGCCGACGCGCGCGAACGACGTCGCCATCATCTGGGAGGGCGACGATCCCAAGGACAGCCGCAGGATTACCTACGCCGAGGCTCATGCCGAGACCTGCCGCATGGCCAACGTGCTGAAGGCGCAGGGCGTCAAGAAGGGCGACCGGGTCACCATCTACTTGCCGATGATCCCTGAGGCGGCCTACGCCATGCTGGCCTGCGCGCGGATCGGCGCCGTCCACTCGGTGATCTTCGGCGGCTTTTCGCCCGACTCCATCGCCGGCCGCATCCAGGATTGCGACAGCCGCATCGTCATCACCGCCGACGAGGGGCTGCGCGGCGGACGGATCGTCAAGCTGAAGGAGAACGTCGACATCGCGCTGACGTCCTGCCCGGACGTCGGCTCGGTGATCGTGGTCAAGCGCACCGGGGCCAAGGTGTTCATGAGGCCGGGGCGCGATCACTGGTACGACGACGAGAGGGCGAAGGTCTCGGCGGACTGCCCGCCCGAACCGATGGGGGCCGAGGACCCGCTGTTCATCCTCTACACCTCCGGCTCGACCGGAAAGCCGAAGGGCGTGCTGCACACCACGGGCGGCTACCTCGCCTGGGCGAGTTGGACCCATGAGGCGGTGTTCGACTACCGCCCCGGCGAGATCTTCTGGTGCACGGCCGACGTGGGCTGGGTGACCGGCCACAGCTACATCGTCTACGGCCCGCTCGCCAACGGGGCGACGACGCTGATCTTCGAAGGCGTGCCCAATTACCCGACCACCTCGCGGTTCTGGGAGGTGATCGACAAGCACAACGTCGAAATCTTCTACACCGCGCCGACGGCGCTCCGGGCGTTGATGCGCGAGGGCGACGGGCCCGTGCAGCAAACCTCGCGCACGTCGCTGCGGCTGCTCGGCACCGTCGGCGAGCCGATCAATCCCGAGGCCTGGCTCTGGTACCATCGGGTGGTGGGCGAGGGGCGCTGCCCGATCGTCGACACCTGGTGGCAGACCGAGACGGGCGCCTGCCTGATCTCGCCGTTGCCGGGCGCGACGGCCCTGAAGCCCGGGTCGGCGACCAAGCCGATGCCGGGCGTCAAGCTGCAGATCGTCGACGCCGACGGAACGCCGCTGGAAGGCGCCGTCAGCGGCAACCTCTGCATCCTGGACAGCTGGCCCGGGCAGATGCGCACGGTCTACGGCGACCATGACCGCTTCATCGCCACCTACTTCACCACCTATCCCGGCAAATATTTCACCGGCGACGGCTGCCGCCGCGACGAGGACGGCTACTACTGGATCACCGGCCGAGTGGACGACGTGATCAACGTCTCCGGCCACCGTCTCGGCACCGCCGAGATCGAGAGCGCGCTGGTCGCCCACGACGCCGTCGCCGAGGCGGCGGTGGTCGGATACCCGCACGAGATCAAGGGCCAGGGCATCTACGCCTACGTCACGCTGACGGTGATGGCCGAACCCAGCGAAGCCCTGCGCGCCGCGCTGGTCGCGTGGGTCCGCCGCGAGATCGGCCCCTTCGCCGCGCCGGACGTGATCCAGTTCGCGCCGGGCCTGCCGAAGACCCGCTCCGGCAAGATCATGCGCCGCATCCTGCGCAAGGTGGCTGAGGACGACATCGGCAATCTCGGCGACACCACGACCCTCGCCGACCCCACAGTGGTGGAGGATCTCGTTAAGAACCGGGCCGGGGCGAAGGCGCCGGCGTAGATTTCCCTCTCCCGCAGGGGCAGAAGCAACAAGAAGGAGAACGGCATGCTCAGTTGGCAGGTGGGCCGGGTGAAGGTGACACGGGTGGTGGAGATGCAGCTGCCGGCGCCGGCGGGGGCGAGCTACTTCCTGCCCCAGGCGACCGCCGCCGAGCTGCGCAAGTCGCCGTGGCTCTATCCGAACTTCGTCAGCGAGGACGAAGTGATGCAGATGTCGATCCACGCGCTGCTGGTCGAGGCGCCGGGTCTCAGGCTGGTGGTGGACACCTGCGTCGGCAACGACAAGCCGCGGGGTCTGCTGCGCGGAAAGGCGCTCTCCACCAACTTTCTGAAGGACATGGAGGCCGTCGGCTGGACGCGGGAGAACGTCGACGCCGTCGTCTGCACCCACCTGCACGTCGACCACGTCGGCTGGAACACCATGCTCGAGGACGGCAAGTGGGTCCCGACCTTCCCGAACGCCCGCTACTACATCGGCCGGGTCGAGTACGAGCACTGGGCGGCCGACGGCGCCGGCGAGCAGCAGCAGATCCTCGACGACTCCATCCAGCCGGTCTTCGACGCGGGCCTCGCCGAGTTCGTCGAGCTCGACCACCGCATCTCGGACGAGATTCGCCTGATGCCGTCCACCGGCCATACCCCCGGTCACGTTTGCGTCTCCATCGAGTCCGAGGGCGAGCGGGCGGTGATCACCGGCGACATGAGCCATCACCCCTGCCAGATGGCCCACCCCGACTGGTCGCCGGCCTTCGACAGCGATCCCGACGCGGCCGCCAAGACCCGCGCGCGCCTCTTCGCCGAATGGGCCGATCAGCCGATCCTGGTCATCGGCACCCATTACGCCACCCCCACCGCCGGCCACGTCCGCCGCGACGGCGCCGCCTTCCGTTTCGAGGTCGAAGTCCATGCCGACGCCTAGCCGCGAAGTGCATCTCGTCCGCCGCCCCGAGGGCGCTCTGCAGCCGGGCGACTTCGCGCTGGTGAGCACGGAAGTGGCGGAGCCCGGCGAGGGCCAGGTGCTGGTCCGCAACCTGATGATGTCGGTGGACCCGGCGCTCAGGCCACGGATGAGCGTCGGCCAGGAGCTGGGCGAGGCGATCTCCGGCGGCGCGGTGGGGCGGGTGGAAAAGTCGCGCAACCCGGCTTTCCAGGAAGGCGACGTCGTGCAGAACCGCGCGGCGTTCCGAGAGGTCTTCCTCTCCGACGGACGCGGGCTCTCCAAGCTGAAGCTGGCGCCCGGCCTCTCCATCGCCGCGCACATGAATGCGCTCGGCGGCCCGGGCTTCACCGCCTACGGGGGCTTGCTTCGCATCGGCGGCTTAAAGGACGGCGAGCAGGTGTTCGTCTCGACCGCCGCCGGCGCGGTGGGCGCGGTCGCCTCGCAGATCGCCAAGATCAAGGGCTGCTACGTCGTCGGCTCCACGGGCTCGGACGAGAAGGTGGCGTGGCTCAAGGAGGAAGCCGGCCTCGACGCGGCGTTCAACTACAAGAACGCGCCCGTCCGCGCCCAGCTCCGCGAGCTGACGCCCAAGGGCATCGACGTCTACTTCGACAACGTCGGCGGCGATCATCTGGACGCGGCGCTGGCCGGGATGAACACGCTCGGCCGGGTCGCGGTGTGCGGCATGATCTCGGGGTACAACGAGGCCGGCTCGCGCACCCAGGTACGCAACCTCGCCAATATCATCTACGGCCGCATCAACATTCGCGGCTTCACCGCGGCCGACTTCATGGACCTGCGCGAGCAGTTCCAGTCCGACATGGCCGGGTGGCTGCGCGAAGGTCGCGTCAAGACCCACGAGACCATCTACGACGGCATCGACAACGCCGCCGCCGCAATGATCGACCTGATGAAAGGCGCCAACCTCGGCAAGATGCTGGTGAAGCTTGCGGACTGAGCGCGTCAGCGCTCGGCGCCGCGCATAGATGAACTCCCGGTAAGGTTCCCGCGTTGGCGGGCGTGCTAAAGGCGTGACCATCGCCTCGGAGCCTTCGATGCCGCGCGCCTGGTTCGTCGCCTGCCTTTTCGCCCTGATCTCGTTCGCCGCGGTCCATGCCCAGCCGGCGAGCGGCGCGCCGCCGATCGCGTTCCACGAGCGCACCCTCGCCAACGGGCTGAAGGTGATCACCTCGCTCGACCGCTCGACGCCCAACGTCACGGTTCAGGTCTGGTACGAGGTCGGCGCCAAGAACGACCCGCCCGGCCGCTCCGGCTTCGCGCACCTCTTCGAGCACATGATGTTCAAGGCCACGCGCGACATGCCGCCCGAGTACATGGACCGGCTGACCGAGGACGTCGGCGGCATGAACAACGCCTTCACCGCCGACGACACCACCGCCTTCTACGAGGTGATCCCGTCGTCGCAGCTGCAGCGTCTGATCTGGGCCGAGGCGGACCGGATGAGCTCGCTGGTCGTCGACAAGGCCAACTTCGATTCCGAGCGCCAGGTGGTCGAGGAGGAGCTGCGCCAGCGGGTGCTGGCCGACCCCTACGGCCGCTTCTTCCGCTACCTGATCCCCGAGAACACCTTCCTCGTGCACCCCTACAAGCGCTCGGCGATCGGCTCGATCGAAGACCTCGACGCGGCGACGCTCGACGACGTGCAGCGCTTCCACGCCACCTACTATCGGCCCGACAACGCCGTGCTGGTGGTGGCGGGCAACTTCGATCCGGCGCAGCTCGACGCCTGGGTCGACAAGTACTTCGGTCCGCTGAAGGATCCCGCTGCACCGATTCCGCGCGTCACCGCCGTCGAGCCGCCGCGCACCGGGCCGAAGGACGTCACCGGCTACGGGCCGGACGTGCCGCTGCCGGCGGTGGCGATCACCTGGCTCACGCCGTCCGCGTCCAGCCCCGACGCGGCCGCGATCGAGGTGCTGGACGCCATCCTGGCCGGCGGCAAGTCCTCCCGACTCTACGACAGCCTGGTCTACGACAAGCAGATGGCGGCGCAGGTGTTCTCCGACGCCGACCTGCGGCAGCAGCTCGGCATGTACTACGTCGGCGCGATCGTGGCGCCTGGGCATGCGCCGAACGAGGTGATCGCGGCGCTCAGAGCTCAGGTCGCCGCCCTGCGCGACGCGCCGGTCACCGACAGAGAGCTGGAGATCGCCAAGACGCAGCTGCTCACCACGGCCATCCGCCAGCGCGAAACCATCGACGGCCTGGCCCAGGGGCTCGCGGCGGCCCAGGTCATCGAGGGCGCTGCGGCCAAGGTGAACACCGACGTCGGCGATCTCGCCAAGGTGACGGCCGCCGATGTGCAGCGCGTGGCCCGGCGCTACCTGCCGGACGACCTGCGCACCGTGATCCGCTACCTGCCGGAGAGCCAGAAGCCCGCCGGCGCGCCTCCGCCGCCCCTCGCGCCGCCTCCGGCGCCGTCGGCGCCTTACACAGGGCCCGTGGCGGCCCTGCTGCCGCCCGATCGGCGCGAGACGCCCCCGCCCGCAGGCTTTCAGCCGGCGGCCGAGCTACCGACGCCCTCAGAGCGCACCCTGCCCAACGGCTTGCGCGTGATCGTCGCCAAGAGCACCGACCTGCCGCTGGCCGCCGCGCGGCTGGTGATCGAATCGGGCGCGGCGTCGGACCCGGCGCGCCTGGCCGGCGACGCCAATCTCACCGCCAGCCTCGTCACCGAAGGCACGAACACGCGCTCGGCTCGCGACATCGCCCGCGAGTCCGAGGCGCTCGGGGCGGACCTCTCCTCCGGATCGTCGTGGGACGCTTCCCAAGTCGCGCTGTCGGTGATGCCGTCCAAGCTGGCGGCGGCCTTGGCGATCGTCGCCGACGTGGCCCGCCACCCCGCCTTCGCGCAGGCCGAACTTGACCGGGCGCGCAAGCAGCAGCTGGACGACCTCGACGTCGCTTACGGCGATCCCGGCCAAGTGGCGGGTTTCGCGACGGCTGGTGTTGTTTATGCCGGGACGCCCTTCGCCCACACCGAGGACGGCGCCCCGGCCTCGCTGAAGCGGCTGACCCGCGACGATCTCGTCCGCTTCCACGACGTCTACTGGCGGCCGGACAACGCCATTCTCGTGCTCACCGGCGACATCACGCCGGAGGAAGGCTTCGCCCTGGCCGAAAAGGCGTTCGGCGACTGGCCGAAGCCGACGAGCGTCCTGCCGCCCCAGCCGGGAGGGCAGCCCCGCGCCGCGCCGCGCGACGTAGCGATCGACCTTCCCGGCACGGGCCAGGCGGCGGTGATGGTGGTGAAGCCCGGCATCGCCCGCCGCGATCCGCGGTACTTCGCCGGCGTGGTGGCCAACGCGGTGCTGGGCGGGGGCTACTCCGCGCGGCTGAATGAAGAGATCCGCGTCAAGCGCGGGCTCTCGTATGGCGCGGAGTCCTCGCTCGCCGCCCATCGAACGCTGGGCGCCTTCACCGCCGTGGCGCAGACCCGCAACGACGCCGCGGTCGAAGTCGCCGGCCTGATCGAGGCCGGGATGGCGTCGCTCGCCAAGACGCCGCCCGCGCCCGAGGAGATCGCCGCGCGAAAGGCGTCTCTGATCGGCGATTATGGCCGCGACATCGAGACGGCCACCGGTCTCGGCGGGGCGATCGCGGACCTGGCGATCTATGGCATCGACCTTTCGGAGATCGCCGCCTACCCAGGCAAGATCGAGGCGGTGAGCGCCCAGCAGGCCCAAACCTTCGCCGGCGACGTGCTGCAGCCCGCCGGCGCCTCCACCATCGTCGTGGGCGACGGCAAGCAGTTCCTCGGCGCCTTGAAGGCCAAGGCGCCGGATCTCGAGGTGATCCCGATCGCCGACTTCGATCCCGACTCTCCGACGCTGAAGGCGGCGCCGTGAATCTCGATCACCCGGACCTCGGGGTCCGGCGCTCCATGCGCGCTATTTCGGCGGGGCGCCTGCGCTCGGCTCTTCGGGTCGAGTCGGCCGCGCGGATCGCGACCGAGGCACACGCGGCAGGCGAACCTTCTTCGCCCCTATCAAATTCGTGGTATGGCTTCGGCCAAAGTCACCTTTCAGCACCAGGGGGTTCCCGTGCCGCGTAAGTTTAGGAGTCTGGCCTTTGCGGCCGCCGGTGTCGTGGCCCTGGCCGCGGCGGGCGGCGCAAGCGCCGCGAACCTGGTCAGCAACGGCGATTTCGACACCACGACCTCGGGGTCCGGGCACACGACGGGCCAGATCGGCTACAACATCAGTGAGACGGACTGGACCTTGGCGTCGCCGAGCAACAGCTACTTCTTCGTGTTCAATGGTTCGACCGTCAACAGCCCTGGCTCTCCGGGCGGCCCCTTGGCCGGCGATGGCTACGTGGCCCTCTACAGCCCCGCCGACGCCCCCGGCGGCGGCGGCGGCGACTTCATCGGCGCCGACCCCGGCTACCACAACAGCGCCATCGAACAGGAGATCCACGGTCTGACAGTCGGCGATCAGTACACCGTCTCGTTCGAGTACGCCGGCGCGCAGCAAGTTGGCTACAGCGGCGCCACCACGGAGGGCTGGGCGGTCACGCTGGGCGGCGCGACCCAGTACACGGGGGGCAATCCCAACGGGAACCTGAGCGACTCCAGCGAAGGCTTTACCGGCTGGTTTACCGACACCATGACGTTCACCGCCACGAGCTCCAACGAATTGCTGTCGTTCTTGGCGACCGGGACTGGCGACGGAGCGCTGCCGCCTTTCTCGCTGCTCGACGATGTCAGCGTCACCCAATGGTGCCCGCCCGGGGTTCCCGAGCCAGCCACCTGGGCGATGATGCTCCTGGGCATCGGTGGCCTCGGCGGGGCGCTTCGCATGCGCCGCCAGCAGCGGTTCGCCGCAGCGTAGCCTCATTCCCAAGCGCGAAGTCGAGAAGGCCGTCCTCGGGCGGCCATTTCTGCCTGGTCGACTGGACCTTCGCAGCAGCCGATGCGCGGCGCGCAAATGGGCAGAATCGCAACCGGGATACGCCTGACAGGCGAACACTGTTCTCGCCCGTTAATTTTATGGTAAGGTCCAGTTCGAAGTCATTCTAAGGCAGGGGGTTCCCGTGCGGGGTTCTATCAGAAGTTTAGCGTTTGCAACCGCAGGCGTCATCGCTTTGGCGACCGCGGGCGGCGCGAGCGCCGCGAACCTGGTCACCAACGGCGGGTTCGAGGACGTGAGTTCGACCGTGACGACCGGTTCCGACCTCGGCCAGATCGGTTCGTACTCGAGTGAAACCACGACCGAGAGCAGCTGGTACCTGTCCAGCCAGGCCAACAGCTACGCCTGGGTCTTCGAAGCGGGCGCGACCCCCTGCGCGTCGCCGTGCAGCACAGGTGGCCCCTACGATACCGGTCCAGGCGGGACCTTGGCCCTCTACAACGATGTGACGGCCAGTCCCAATGGCGGCGATTTCATCGGCATCGACCCAGGGTATCCCAACTCGGGAAACTCGAACAACTCGTCGATTAACCAGTCGATCAGCGGTTTGACGGTGGGCGACCAATACACGGTCTCGTTCGACTACGCCGGCGCTCAGCAGGGCCCCTCGCCAGGCCAAGCCGGGTTCACTGGGCAGCAGACGGAAGGCTGGGCGGTCAGCCTGGGCGGCGGTCCGGCTCAGGACACGACGGTCCTGACCAACTGCAGCGAGTGCTTCACGGGTTGGCAGACCGCCAGCTTGACGTTCACGGCGACAAGCACCAACGAAGTGCTGTCGTTCCTCGCGATAGGCACTGGCACCCAGCCGGCGCCGGCGTTTGCGTTGCTCGACGGCGTCAGCCTCACTCAGGTGACAGGCGTTCCCGAGCCGGCCACTTGGGCCATGATGCTCCTGGGTATCGGCGGCCTCGGCGGCGCGCTCCGCATGCGCCGCAAACAGCTGTTCGCCGCCGCGTAAGCTTCCCTCCCAGCGTAGAGTCGAAAGGGCCGCCCGCGGGCGGCCCTTTCTGCATTCGGACGGTGCGTCGCGGCGGCGACCTCAAACTGCGGGCGTCGCCCATTCGCCCACATCGGCCTCGGCGCCGATCAAGGCGAGTCCCGTGGCGATCGAGACGAGCTCGCCGCCGCTCTCCAGCTTCTCCTCGCCGAACCGGTCGGCGAAAAGCCGCCGCACCGCCGGCACGAAGGACGAGCCGCCGGTGAGGAACACCTTGTCGATGTCCTCGGGGACCACCCCGGCGCGCGCCAGGGCCTCGTCGGCGGCGCCGGCGATGGCGGCGAGTTCCGGTCCGATCCATCCCTCGAACTCGCAGCGCGCCACCGGCTTCTCGATCCTCACGTCGCCGGCCTCGAAGTGGAAAACCGCCGTCTCCGCCGCCGATAACGCCTCCTTCAGCCGCGAGACCGACTGGTAGAGCCGGTAGCCGTGATTGTGGTCGAGGATCTCAACCAGGCGCCTGATCTTGTCGGGCTCCTGCGCCTGGCGCACCAGGCCGCGGATCTCGCGCATGTCGCGGCTGGCGCGCATCAGCGCCAGATGCTCCCACCTGGCGAAGGCGGCGTAATAGCGGACCGGCACCGGCAGCACGTGGTCGAAGGCGCGGTAGCTGGAGCCCTTTCCGAGCTCGGGCGAAACCAGATTGTCGATGATGCGGTAGTCGAAGGCGTCGCCCGCGACGCCGACGCCGGCGTTGGCCAGCGCCTCCGACTTGAGCTCGCCGCCCCCCTCGCGATCTTTGGCGCGTCGGAACCGCACGACGGAAAAATCGCTGGTGCCGCCGCCGAAGTCGGCCACCATCACCGTGGCGTCGCCCTCCAGCTTGCGGGCGAAGAAGAACGCCGCCGCCACCGGCTCGTAGGCGTAACGGATGTCCTCGACGCCCAGGCGGCGAAAGGCCAGCTCGTAGCGCGACAGCGCCAGGGCTGGGTCCGGCTGCAGGCCGGCGAAGTTCACCGGCCGGCCGACGATCAGGCGTTTGGGGATCTCGGCCATGTCGGCGCCGGCGTGCACGCGCAGCCGCACCAGGAAGGCCGAGAGCAGGTCTTCGAAGCGGAACCAGCGCCCGAGCACGTTGGTGTGCACGAAGAGCGGGCTCGCCGCATAGGTCTTGAACGACTGGATGAACCGCGTCTCCAGCGGCTCCTCCACATAGGCGTCGATCGCCCAGGGTCCCGCCTCCACCACCCGTTCGCTGGGGTCGAGCGGGTTGGCGTGGAAGGAGAGCGCCGAACGGAACGCCACCACCGGATCGCTCTCGTGGACGAAGCTCACCAGCCGCGCCGCGTCCCCCGCGCCGGCCAGCGCCACCACCGTGTTGGTGGTGCCGAAATCGATGCCGATCGCCGGTGCGCCCATGACCGCTTCCCCCAACGCCAAGCGGGCCGGGCCCCAGGAAGGAGGGGCGCCGGCCTCAGCGGAACGTTTCGAAGTAGCGCCGGATGAGGGTTCGGTAGACGTCTGTCAACTGCCGGATCTCGGCGACCGGGGTGCGTTCGTCGATCGCGTGCATGGTGGCGCCCACCAAACCCAGCTCCACGACGGGGCAGAGCGCCCGGATGAATCGGGCGTCGGAGGTCCCGCCGGTCGTGGACAGAACCGGACGCCGGCCGGTCACCGCCTGCGCCGCCCCGGCCACGACATCCACGAAGGCGCCGCGCTCGGTGCGGAAGGCCTCGCCGCTGATTTGGACCTTCGCCTCGACCTTGCCCGTGAAGCCGGCGCTCGCCTTGGCCGCCTCGCCCTCGACCCAGTCGGACAGGGCGCGCCCCGTGTGGCTGGGGTTGAACCGGATGTTGAGCCGGCCGACGGCGCGGCGCGGGATGACGTTGGCGGCCGGATTGCCGACGTCGATGGTGGTGATCTCGAGGTTGGAGGGCTGGAACTCCGGATAGCCCTCGTCCAGCCGCCGCGCCTGCAGCGCCGCCAGCAGGCGGACCAGCACCGGAACCGGGTTGGCGGCGCGGTCGGGGTAGGCGACGTGGCCCTGGACGCCCTCGACGACGATCTCGGCGTTCAGGCTGCCGCGGCGGCCGACCTTGATCATGTCGCCGAGCTCTGCCGCCGAAGTCGGCTCGCCGACCACGCAGTGGTCGATACGCTCGCCCTCCGCCTGCAGGGCCTCGACCACGGCGCGGGTGCCGTGGGTGGCCGCGCCCTCCTCGTCGCCGGTGATCAGCAGCGAGAGCGAACCGGCCGCCTCGCCGGCCGCGATCGCGCCCTCGGCGGCGGCGATGAAGGCGGCGATAGCGCTCTTCATGTCCGCGGCGCCGCGGCCGATCAGCATCCCATCCTCGATCCGCGCCTCGAACGGGTCGACCCGCCAGGCGGCCGCATCGCCCACTGGCACGACGTCGGTATGGCCGGCGAAGCACAGGTTAGGCGAGGCCGCGCCGCGTCGCGCGTAGAGGTTCTCGATCTCGCCGAAGCGCATGCGCCGGCAGGCGAAGCCCAGCCCAGTCAGCGCCTGCTCGACGAGGTCCATCGCCCCCGCGTCCGCCGGCGTGACGGAGGGGCGACGGATCAGCTCTTGAGTGAAGGCGACGGGATCGATGGACGGGCTGCTCATGGCCCTGCTCTAATCGGCAGGGCGTGGCGCGGCAAACGGCGGCGCGTGTCGGGAAGGCACGAACAGTTCCGCCGGGGCCGACCGTGCTACGCCGCGGCGGCTCGGAACGCCGGGTCACGGCGGTAGAGGCCGGGGCGGCCGACGACGGGCTGGAACGCCGGCGCGGCGGCGGCGATGGTCTCGTTAAGCCCGAGCACCAGATAGCCGTCCTCGGGCACGACGAAGGTGAGGTCTTCCAGCACCTTGCGTTGCGCGTCCTCGGTCATGTGGCCGAGCACGTGCCGGCAGAACACGACGTCGAAGCGGCCGATCTGGCGCAGACCCGCGATCAGGTTGATCCGCCGCCAGCGCACCCTCTGCCGCACGGCGCTGGAGATGCGCCAGTTGTCGCCTTCCTTCTCGAAATGCTGGGCGAGGCGTCGGATCGGCAAGCCGCGCTGCACTTCGAACTGGTCGTAGAGTCCGGTCTGGGCGCGCTCCAGGGCCAACTTCGATAGATCGGAGGCGGCAAGTTCGATCCGCGGGGCCGGATGGGCGGCCGCCATCTCCTCGATCAGCATCGCCAGCGAATAGATTTCCTGGCCGCTGGCGCAGGCCGCGCTCCAGACCCGGATCGGCGCCGCGCCGCGCAACTTGGCCAGCTGCGGCAGCATCTCGGTCTGGAACTCGTTGAACGGGGCGCGGTCGCGGAAGAACATCGTCTCGCCGGCCGCCATCGCTTCGACCAGCGACCAGATCAGCGCCTCGTCCCGCTGTTCGCGAATGTCGTTCAGCAGGTCGGAGATCGAGTCGTAGCCGCGCCGGCGCGCCAGCGGCGCAAGGCGGCTCTCTATGAGGTAGGTCTTGTCGGCCGCCACTTTCAGGCCGGCGCGGGTCCGGCTGAGCGCGGCGACAAAGGCGATTTCCTCGGCCTTCATAGTCCGGCCTCGGCGAACTTGGCGGCGATGATGTCGCCATCGAAAGGCTTCATGATGTACTCGTCGGCGCCCGCGTCCAGCGCCTCGCGGATGTGCGCCATGTCGTTCTCGACGGTGCAGAACACCACCACCGGCGCCTCGCCGCCGGATTCGCCGCGAAGCCGGCGCAGGAATTCGATGCCGCTCATCACCGGCATGTTCCAGTCGAGCAGGATGGCGTCCGGCATGGCCGCGCGGCACCAGGCGAGCGCCTCCATGCCGTCGGCGGCTTCGGCGATCTCATAGCCGATATCCTCGAGGATCCGCCGGGCCACCTTGCGGATCACCCGGCTGTCGTCGACGACCAAACAGGTCCGCATCGGTCCGAAACCAATCACAGGGCGATGGCCGCCAGTCTGGCGCGCCCTTGGTTAAGGAGCCGTGCGCGGTGGGGCCGGATGCGACGAATTTGCCCGGCAAGCGGGGGAAGGGTCGTTAGGCCGCGGCGGGGATCGAGGCGCGGAAGACAACAGTTTCGTCCGACGCTTCGACCTCGATGCCGCCGCCGACGGAGCGGACGACAGCCTGGACGTAATAGGCCTGCACCCAGCGTCCGGCCATACCGTCGCCGAGCGGCTCGCCGTCCAGCCCGGCCTTCACCTCGGGGTGCAGCCGCACGCGGGCGCCCTCGGCCCGGGCCACGAGGTGAAACGCGCCCTCCGCCCCGGTCGCCTCGACCCGCGCGATCCCGCCCATCGGCAGGGCCAGGGAGGCCAGTTGGGCGAGGTTGAGCAGCACCAGCGATGCGCGTTTGGGCAGGCTCTGGGGCGAGACCTCCCAGGCCAGCTCGGCGCGCACATGCGCGAACACCCCCCGGGCCAGGCGCCCGAGCTCGGCCGAGTCGAAGCTCTCGCTCCCCACGGAGGTCCCAAACGCCACCCGCGCGAACGCGAGGTGGTCGGTGAGCTTGCGGGCGCTGGCGGCGATGAGGTCCATCGCCTCGTCGCGCATGTCCTTGGCGGTGGGATCGTCCAGCAGGTCCAGCCCCGACACGATGGCCCCGGCTGGGCTGATGAAGTCGTGGCAGAGCTTGGCGGCGAGCCTGGCCGCCAGCTCCTCTGGCGTCACGGAGGCCGGGGGCAGGGGGGCGTCGTGAGCGGGGTCGATCTGACTCATCCGCGCCAAATTCGACTGATTTGCCGCTTTGGGAAACCGGCTCGGTGTCGCATAGACCCGCCATGGGATTGGACACGTCGTCGGCGGACATTGGCGCGGATCTCGCGGACATCGCCGCGGAGGCCGGACGCCTCATCCTGCCGCTTTGGCGCACCGACCTCGAGGTCAGCGCCAAGGCCGATCAGAGCCCGGTCACCGAGGCGGACCGCCGCGGCGAGGCGCTCATCCTGGAAGACCTGGCCCAGCGCTTCCCCGGCGTGCCGGTCATTTCCGAGGAGCACGCGAGCGAGTTCGGCACGCCGGACGCCATCGGCCCGCGCTTTTTCCTGGTCGATCCGCTGGATGGCACCAAGGCCTTCGTCCGCGGCGACCCGCACTTCACCGTCAACATCGCGCTCATCGAGCACGGCCATCCCGTCGCCGGCGCGGTGGCGGCGCCCGCGAGCGGCGAGCTCTGGCGCACCGTGCCCGGTGGCGTACTGAAGCGCCACGACGACGGCCCGTTCGAACAGATCCGCCCGCGCGTCTGGCCCGAAGGCCAGGCGCTGGCGCTGATCAGCCACACCATGAAGGTCGAGACCGCCGACGAGCTCGCCCGGCAGTACGGTTTCCATCGCCGCGAGCCGATGGATTCCTCCATCAAGTTCTGCCGCATCGCCGAAGGCGCCGCCGACATCTACCCGCGCCACGGCACGACCATGGAGTGGGACACCGCCGCCGGCCACGCGGTGCTGATCGCCGCCGGCGGCCGGGTGACCACCCCCGACGGCAAGCCGTTCCTCTACGGCAAGGCCAGCGAAGGCTTCAAGAACGGCTGGTTCGTCGCTCGCGGTTTGTAACGCTGAGCCGTTCTTAACATCGCCTCGTTTAAACACGTGATTTTCCAAGCGAATTTGACTTTCACCCGAACATAACCCATCCTTAGGTCACATAGCTGCGCATATCTGAGCCAGCCACTTTGTGACCTGTGTGTGCCCTGGTAGCAGAGGGAATGGGAAAATGAAGGACGTGAAGGAGCGGGCGAAAGACCGCGCCAAGGAGCGGGTGACGCTCAATCCGCTCGTGATCCAGAAGTGGGCCGCGCCCGCTACGGGTCAGGTCGAAGTGTTCGACACCAAGGCGACGATGCTGGCTCTGCGCGTGGCGGCCGGCGGTACGCGCACCCTAGGTGTGCGCGCCAGGATCAAGGGCCTGAAGGGACCTGACGGGAAGCCGGCCGCGCCCGTCCGCGTCACGCTGCGAACCCTACGGCCCGGCCAGCTCCTTGAGGATGGTGAGCTGGCCGCCGTGCGCCGCGAGGCGTGGGAGGTCTGGGAGAAGTGCCAGAACGGCCAGGACCCCCGCGAGGCGGAGAAGTCGGGTGCGGGCGCGGTGACGCTCCGGCAGGCTT
>DATJRL010000193.1:0-8775 GCA_035504785.1 Caulobacteraceae bacterium | reverse complement strand
GCGATTGGCATGGTCGACGTCGCCACGCTTCGCGCCATGCGGCCCGAGAGCCCTGGCGAGTTCCAACTGGCCCTGGTGACCGCGGCGGCCGTCACCGTCGTCGGCGTCGAGCAAGGCGTGCTGCTGGCGATCACGCTCTCGCTTCTGAGGCATGTGCGGCAAAGCTACCTGCCGCATACGGCGGTGCTGCGGTTCGATCCGAATCACGCCTGGGTCACCGTGCCGGCGACGCCGGGCCATGAGACCGAGCCCGGGCTAATCATCTATCGTTTCGCCGCCGACCTGTTCTACGCGAACGCGGCTCGGTTCGCCGACGAGGCCAGAGCCCTGGTGAACGGCGCGCCCAGCCCCGTCCGCTGGCTGGTCGTCGAAGCCGACGCCATCACCAATCTTGATTACACGGCCTCTCGGGTCGTCCTGGAGCTGATCAGGGAGCTGGCTCGGCAGAAGGTCGGGATCGCCTTTGCCCGCGTGAGCGCGTCGCTTCGCGCGGACATGGACCGGCATGGCGTCACGGCGGCGCTCGGCGCGGCCAACCTCTTCGCCAGCCGTCACGAGGCTCTCGCCGCCGTGGGCGCTTCAACGGTCCCCGTAGCACCCCCTGAGATCGGCCGCGGATAGACCGTTTCGCCCGGCCGGCCGGCGAGGAGAGGCGCGCCAATTGTGGACACGCCTTAGGCGATCGCGTCGATCTGTGCGTTCAGAGCCGCGATGATCATCGCGAGTTCTTCCTCGCCGATTTTCGACCAGCCCAAGGTGCGGAGGGTTATCTGTTTGCGGCCCGACTGGAACGCGAGCAGGGTCGAGATCAGGAGCTGAGCCTTGAGGCGGACAGCCGGCTCGCTTGCATCGCGGCCCGTCATCCGGGCGATCAAGCCCGCGGTCAGCTCGGCGCCTGGACGCCAAAGCCGCGCATATAGGATCTCGAACGCCGGCCCCGGATCCTGCAGCTCGCCGGCCACGAACTGAGCCCAGCGCTCGGCCTGCCCGGAGCCGGCCAGGAACGCCGCCAGCGATCCCAAGACCAACCTCAGGTGCTCCCGCGCCGTTTCGCGCCCGCAGTTCGCACGCAAGGCGGCCACCGCGGCGGCGGCCACGTCCGCGGTGGCTTGTCCGATCCGCTCGACGATGGCTTCCGCGCAGGCCCGATAGAGGCCTTCCTTGTCGCCGAAGTAGTATTGCAGGGCTGGCAAGCTGACGCCGGCGCGCTGGGCGATCTGGCGCGTCGTCACGGCCCTGAAACCCGCATCGCCGAAGGCTTCGAGCGCCGCGCCGAGGATTCGCCCTCGGGTTTCGTCGCCTTTCCGGTAACCCGTTTGGACGCCCGACCGCGCCGGCTTCTCCGCCCGCCCCGCCGCCTTCCCACCGCCTTGGACCACTCTGCCGACTCCGCTCTTGCGCCAATCTATATCGCATGATAGACAATCGCAATTCCTATCATCTGATATAAAAAGGAGCCGGTGATGAATCCCTCCAGCATCGACTTCGCCGGGTCCGCCGCCCGGCAGGCGGCCGAGCTTCCCGCGATGTACGGCAAGGTGGACTTCACCGACACGCCGGAACGCTTCACCACCGACCCGGACGCCCAGACCGCGCTCGGGGCGGACCTGGGCGAGCGTCAACGGTTGCTGGCCGATACGAAGACGGTCGCCACGGTGCGCGCCTACACGATGACGGGTGACGCCGCCGCGGACGCCTACGCCGCTCTAATCCCGACCCTGGGGTTCCAGCGCCTGGTCGCGATGCTGGACGAGGCTTGCGACAAAGGCGTGGAAGCGGTCGCGGACGCGCCCGCGGAGCTCGTCCGGCTGCTCCAGGAGATGGATCGATTTCCCGACTGGCTGGACCGGCGCCTCGTCGAGGAGGGCGCGAGGCTCGAACGCAACGCCTATGCCCACCGGGCGCCTTACGCGATCCGCGGCGGCTTGCTCGGCACCTACATGAACAAATACTCGGCCCTCCCCATGGCCTTGACGGGCGCGCTTTCGAACGCGACGGCGGCCCGGCGCGTCAGGGAGACCGCCAGCTTCTTTACGACCGTCGTCATGCCAGGCGCGCTCGATCGCCATGGCGCCGGGTTCAAGGCGGCGGCGAAGGTCCGCCTCATGCACTCGATGGTGCGCTTCAACGTCCTGAGCCGCGGCGAGCGTTGGGATTCCAAGGTCTACGGCGTGCCGATCCCCCAGATCGACCAACTGCCGGCCGGCCTAATCTCGATTCCCGTGGTGGCGCGCAAGGCGCTCCGGCGACCCGGGAAGGCGTTTACACCGGCCGAGCGGGCGCGGGTCGAGCTTGCTCGCTGCCGATGCTGGCTGCTCGGACTGCCGCAAGCGCTGCTGCCAGACACGCCGCAGGGTATTGTCGACCTCGTCGCCACGCGGCGCGCCACGCTGCGAAAGAGCTTCGACGAGACCTGCGCCGGGCTCGTCCGGGCGACGCTAGAGGCCGACCTGACGGGGGACCATTCGCTCGGGGGCGTCGTCCACGCCTGGCTCGAGCGCGGCTTCACCAAGGCGTCGTTCGTGGCTGGCGCCCTGCATGGCGACCGCCGCGCGGCCGAGGCGGTCGGAGTGCGGATGACGTTCGCCGACGTCGCCGGCGCGGCGACCGCGACCCTGCTGATCGCGCTCCGCATGGCGCCCTTCGCCCTTGCCGCGCGCATCCCGGCCTTGAGCCGGATCGCCGACCGGGCCCTCGTCCGCGATGTCGCCCGGCAACTGGCCGCGTATGGTCACCCCGAGTTCACGACGGATGCCCACCGCTATCGCCCAGCGGCCGCAGCGGTGGCCCATTGACGGAGAGGGCCGATGGCCGAGGGCCTCAGCGTTTCGACCGTGGACGGGCGGATCCTGCTGCTCGTCCTCGACAATCCGCCGGCGAACGCGATGAGCGCCGACATGCTGGCCGCGATGGCCGAAGCCCTCGCGGCGGGCGATGAGAACACCGACCTGCGGGCGGTTGTCCTTACGGCCGAGGGACCCTCCTTCTGCAGCGGCGCGGACCTGAAGGCCGCGCACAGAAACGGCGGCTTCGATGCGGCGGCGAGCTTCGGGCGAGTGCTGGACCAGCTCGCGGCGTCGCGAGCGCCGGCGATCGCGGCGATCAACGGCCATTGCGTCGGCGGCGGCCTGGAGCTCGCGGCCTGTTGCGACTTGCGCATCGCGTCCACCGAGGCGCGGTTTGTGGCAGCCGGCGTCAATGTCGGCCTCATGGCCTCGGCCTGGCGGCTGCCGCGCCTGATCGGCCCGGCGCGCGCCAAGGCGATGCTCTTGACCGGTTCCCCAATCGACGCGGCTCGGGCCGAGCGCTGGGGACTGGTCACGTCGTTGCACGCGCCGGGCGAGCTACGCGACGCCGCGCTTGCCCTCGCGAGACGGATCGCCTCGCGCGCCCCGCTGTCGGTCGAGGCGACAAAGCGCATGGCCGACCAGGCTGCCCTGCTCTCGCCGGAAGCGTGGCGCGAGGCCGCGGGTCGCGAGATGGCTCATCTCCTGGCGAGCCGGGATCACAAGGAAGCCCTCGCCGCCTTCGCCGGAAAGCGCGAGCCCGCGTTCCGCCGCGCGTGAGGCGGCGATCGCCTGCCCGCCCGAGCGCCATCGAGAAAGGAGGTCGGCGATGTCGACGTCAGCCCTATCGGGTCTCAAGGTCATCGACTGCACGCACGTGATCGCCGGCGCCTATTGCTCGATGCTGCTGGCCGATCTCGGCGCCGACGTGGTGAAGGTCGAGCCCCTCGGAGGCGAGGCCGATCGAGCAGCCCGCCCGACCTCGGCCTTCAGCGCCTTCGACGCCGCGAACCGGAACAAGCGCGCCATCGCCGTCGACGTCCGGCATTCCGAGGGGGCGGACGTGATCCGACAGCTCGCGCGCACGGCCGACGTCTTCGTCGAGAACTTCCGGCCCGGCGTCTACGAGCGTCTGGGGCTCGGATACGAGGCGCTGCGCGCCGAGAACCCGCGGCTCATCTATTGCTCGATTTCCGGCTTCGGGCACAGCGGGCCCTACCGCGACCGCGGCGGCTTCGACCTGGTGGCCCAAGCCATGAGCGGCATCATGAGCTTTACCGGAGAGATCGGCAGCACGCGCCCCGTGGCGGCGGGCGTCCCAATCTCGGACGTCGCCGCGGGGTGCTTCGGCGCGCTGGGGGTGCTCGCGGCGCTAAACCATCGGCATGCGACAGGGCTCGGCCAGCGGGTCGAATCCTCGCTGCTGGAATCGGCGATGAGCTTCGCGCTCTGGGAGACCTCGCTCTACCTGGCCACCGGTGAAGTCGCCGTGCCGCGCGGATCGAGACACCGGCTCGCCGCCCCCTATCAGGCGCTGAAGACCGCCGACGGTCACGTCGCGGTGGGCGTGACCAGCCAGCGGCTCTGGGCCAGGTTCTGCGCCGCCCTCGAGGTCGCGGACTTGGAATCCGATCCCCTTTTCGCCACGCCAGCGGACCGGCTCGCCCATCGAGACGCCTTGGAGGACCGTCTCGAGTCGATCCTGGCGCGGCGCGGAACGGCCGAGTGGCTGCAGCGCCTCCTTGCGCGCGGCGTGCCTTGCGGACCGGTGAACACCATCGCCGAGGCGATCGACGACCCTCAAATCGCCGCGCGTGGCCTTTTGGCCGAGGTCGACGACCATCGGTTCCTTCGCGCGCCGGTCCTGCTCTCCGACACGCCGGTCGCGGTCCGTGGCGGGGCGGCCCGCGTCGGAGAGCACACGCGCGAAGTGTTGACCGAGATCGGCCTGGCCGACGAAGCGATTAGACACCTCGTCGAGGTCGATGCGATCGCCGTGGACGCCGCATGGCGGGATCGCCTCCGATAAGCGCGCCGCCCGTCGCGGGCTGTGATTTCGCACCCTGACCGCCTGAAGCGCGCCACGCGTGGAACTCGGCACCAATCTATTCAGATATACTTTGGCCATCCCGGTGAAATTTAATTCACTAGCTCGATCCGAAGTCGTTGTTAGCTTTTGTTGGGACTTCCGGATTTGTCGGGTGGTGCAATGTCTTCTCGTCCTTCGCCGCGGAATCTCGCCCGCTTGACGGGCTGGCTGCTCGGAGCGGCGCTCGCCTTGAGCGCCGCGAGCGCGGCGCGTCCAGCAATGGCGGGCGACGACGGCGAAGTCGGCTCCATCTGCGCCGGCGTGCTGAGGCTGCCACAGGGTGAAAGGCATTACGCCGCCTGCATTCAGAGCCTCTCGAACAGCCTGCGCAGCGCGGATTCCCGCTCCGCGCTCAGCGAGGCCCGCGCCGCCTGCCTGCGCCGCGGCGCCGCGTCCGGCACCCCGGCTCTGGCGGAATGCACCCTCGACGCGGCCGACACTCGTCCCGCCGCCGACGCCGATCCTGCGCCAATGCGCAACATAGCGCCGCCCGGTGGGACGCGATCCTATTTCGCGATCCCGCCGAGCACCGCCTTTCGCCGCGATCAACTGGCGTGCGCGGAGCTTGGCTTGGATCCGGCCGGCGCGGCGTTTTCAGCTTGCGCCATCGACCTGAAAGCGGCGCTTGTGGCAGCCGACAACCCGATGAACTAGGCCGCCTGACGGACGGTCCCGGCCCCGCCCCCATCGCCCTCGTCCACCGGTCCCGCGCCGGCTTGTCGAGGCGAGCGGCGAAAAAGCTCGCACGTTCGAGGAAAGCGTGGAATCCGCCAGGCGCCTTTTAGCAAAACTCTTCGACTTTCACCCAATTCTCCATCGACATAATAGACTTTTAGCCGCAACCCCTCCGCTCGCGGTCCGGAGGGGATACCATGAGACAGCACTCGAGCGCGCTTGGCGTCCTTTTCGTGGGATGCAGCGTCCTTGCTTTCGGGGCGACCACGCCGGCGTTCGCCTCGCCCGAGGACGACGCACGGGACGCGCGTATCGCCAAGCTGGAAGCGGCGGTTGAAGCGCTGCAGGGCGAGGTGGCTCAGGATCGGGCGCTTCAGCAGGAGAACGCCGAGCTGAGGTCCGACGTGCGCCAACTGCAAGCGCAGGTGACGGACCTTAAGGCGACGACGATCCAGCAACTCGACGACGTACGCCAGACCACCTCCAACCTGCCGAAGGTGAGCTTCCCGAACGGTCGCCCGACCTTCGCCACCGCCGACGGCCAGTTCACCGCCTCACTGCGGGGCCAGTTACAGCTGGATACCGCCACTTACTTCCAGCCCCCGCCCGGGCCGACCTCGACGGACCTGCGCCGGGACGGACCGGCGTTAGGCTCGTCGGCGTCCAACACCGACGCGGCCCACGCTCGCGACCTGAAGGACGGAACGCTCTGGCGCCGGGCCCGCATCGGCATCGACGGCACGGCCTACGGCGACTGGGACTACCGGCTGCTGTTCGACTTCGGCGGCTCCGGGGTCGAAGACGCCGGCCAGCTCTATGAAGGCTGGGCGCAGTATTCGGGCTTGAGGCCGTTCCACTTCCGGGTGGGCGCGTGGCCACAGTCGATCGGGCTGGAAGACCAGATGTCCACCAACGCCCAGCTGTTCCTGGAGCGTCCGGCGATCGCGGACGTGGCGCGCGCCCTGGCGGCCGGCGACACCCGCATCGGCGCCGGCGGCTTCGGCTACGAGGATCGCTGGTTCGTGTCCTTCGACGTCACCGGACGCACCATCGGCGTGGTCAACACCGGCGCCTACATCACCTCGACCACCGCGGGCAGCTCCAGCGCCGATGTCGGGACCGGGCAGACCTTCGGCGATCAGGTCGGCCTCGTGGGGCGGGCCGTCTACACTCCCCTCGAGGGCAAGGACTGGCGCCTGAATCTCGGCGTGCACGGCAGCTACGTCGACCGTCCCGGCGACACCGCCGGGCCGGGGACCAACGGCCTGATCCCGGACACCGGCTTTGCGGTGCGCCTCAGAGACACGCCGGAGCTGCGTGTCGACGGCGCCCAGTTCATAGACACCGGCGCGATCCCAGCCCGCAACGCCGACACACTCGGCGGCGAGGCGGCCGCCGAGTGGCGCAGCCTCTTCGTCGAGGGCGAATACGAGTCCATCCACGTCGACCGCTCGGATGGTCAGGCCTCGCCGACCTTCTCCGGCTGGTACGTCGAGGGCTCGTGGATGCTGACCGGCGAGAGCCGGCTCTACAACGCCTCCACCGGCGCCTTCGACGGACCGGCCATCGCCCATCCGTTCTCGCCAAGCGGCGGGACTTGGGGCGCGCTGGAGCTGGCGGCGCGCTACTCCGACGCCGACCTCAACTTCGACGCCGGGGTTCCCGGCGCCGCCCCGCCCCCGGCGGGCGTTCGCGGCGGCGACCAGCGCATCTGGTCCGTCGGCCTCAACTGGTACCCCAACGCCGTCATCCACGTCATGTTCGACGTCGACCGAGTCTCCATCGACCGGCTCTCCCCCAGCGCCACCACCTTCTCCACCCCTGTCGGGGCCCAGATCGGGCAGTCCTTCACCGCCGTCGCCGTGCGCACCCAAGCCGCATTCTGAGCGAGGCCGACAGAGCCCACGCCGCTCACATCCCTCGCGGCGGGGGCGCGAGGCCGCCGGCGAGTTTCGTCGCGGCGACAATGGCTCGATGGCCGGTCCGCCCAGAGACAGATACGGGCGGCGAAGCCCTCGAACCGCCGGATTTGGCGCCTATGAAGGGTGATGCGGCAGGGGGCGCTCCCGCAAAGCGACGGGTCAACAGGAGCCGCCATGGCGACGCTGATCTCGGTCGAGCCTTCGGGCGAACACTGGAGCGTGACGTGGGACGGCGTCGCCAACGCCATGCTCTTCAAGAGCGGCGCCCGCGCCGAGCGCGCCGCGCGGAGTCTGGGCGAGCGGCTCGCGGCGGCCGGACAAGCCGCCGAAGTCTGCATCAGGGCGCGAGACGGCGCCGTGGTTGGCCGGTTCGTCTGCGCGCGGACGCCAACCGCCCCGCAACCCGGCCGCCGGGAATGACTTCAGAGAGAACGGCAGCTTCGCGATGGTACCGCCTCCCCGGTTCGAACGGGGGACCTCTAGAGCCACAATCTAGCGCTCTAACCAACTGAGCTAAGGCGGCCTATCGCGAGGAGCGTCTCGTTTAGTCGCGCGCGCCCCGCCGATCAAGGGCAGCCGTCCCCCGACCAAACCCGCTCGCGGCCCGACGAAAGGGCCCCGGAGTGCGAGCCTCCAGGGCCCTCGTTTCGTCTTAGAGACGACCTGTCAGTCCTTCGGGATTTGGAACCCGATCGGGATGGTGACCTTGCCGCCGGCCGTGGGCACGCCATCCCGCGTCTCAGGCTTCATCTTGAACAGCTTGGACAGCTTGAGCGCCGCGTCGCCAAACCCCTGGTCGGAGGGAGTTTCCGAGATGATCGAGCAGTCGCCCACCGTGCCGTTGGCGTTGACGGTGCAGGTGATCGTGGCGTGGCCGCTGACGGCCATCCGCTGTGCGCGATCCGGATAGTACCTGGCCATGTCGTCGGCGTCGGGTTTGCGCAGCCAGTCCGGATTGCTGACGATCGTCGGCTTGGGCGCCGGGGCCTCGTGCGCGATCACCGGAGGCGCAGGTGGGGGCACCGGGTGCTCCACGGGCGGCACGTTGAAGGTGGCCGGCGCGGGGATGTTGATCGGCACCGCCGCGGGGGGACGCGGCTGGATGGGCGGCGGCTTTTCCGGAACCTTCGGCGGCGGGGGCGGAGGCGGAGGCGGAGGCGGCGGCGCCGGTGGATGCAGAATCTCCGCCGTCACCTTCTCCTCGGAATAGGTCTTGTAGTTCGGTTTGAACTTCGAAGTGCCCGCGAAATAGAACACGATCCCGTTCAGCAGCAGCGCGATCAGGAACGATGTGATGAAGATC
>DATJRL010000192.1:0-2442 GCA_035504785.1 Caulobacteraceae bacterium | reverse complement strand
GAACGCCGACCCCGACGTCGCCGAGATGGTCCGCAGCGGCGCGGTCGCCTACGAGCGGCTCAGGCCCGTCGACACCTACGCCTGGTGGTACGCCCGGGCGCTCGCCTGGACCGCCGCGCGGATCGTCCCGCGGGCGGGGCTGATGTTCGTCACGGCCGCGGTCCTCATGCCGCTGGTCGGCCTTGGCCGGTGGGGCCTGCGTCTGCCGACCGACGGCGCCGGCGCGGCTCTCTTCTGCGCGGCGATAATAGCCGCCGCCCTACTCTCGGCGAGCATGACCGTCCTGCTCAACATCGTGGCCGCAGCCAGCCTGACCGATCGGGGGGCCAACGCGTTCGCCGCGCCGATCTCCATCGTCCTTTCCGGCAGCCTGGTCCCGCTCGCCTTCTACCCCCACGCATTTGTTCCCTTCCTGCGGCTGCAGCCTTTCGCCGGGCTGATCGACACGCCGTTCCGAGTCTGGAACGGCGACTTGGCGGGGCTCGGCGCGGTGGGCGCGATCGGACTGCAGCTCGCCTGGACGTTGGTTCTCGCCATCCTCGGGCGCCGGGCCCTCGAGTCGGTGATGGCCCGGGTCCAGGTGCAGGGAGGCTGAGGCGATGAACGGCCTGGCGCTCTATCTGCGGTACGTCGGCGTCTCCGTGCGCGGGCAAATGCAGTACCCGCGGACCTTCATTCTCTTGAACACCGCCCAGTTCTTCGGCTCGGCGATCGAGATCCTCGGCATCGCCGCGCTGTTCGGCGTCTTCGGCCGAATCCGCGGCTGGAGCCTGGCCGAGGTCGCCGTCTTCTATGGCGTGATCAACGGCGCCTTCGCCCTGGCCGACGCGCCGACTCGAGGCTTCGAGGTGTTTGGCCCCGAGTTCGTGCGCACGGGCGCCTTCGACCGCGTGCTCCTTCGGCCCCGCACGACGGCCCTCCAGGTCTTGGGCTTCGAGCTGCGGCTGCGGTTCGGCCGCCTGCTGCAGGCGATCATCGTCTTCGCCTTCGGCGCCTCGGCGCTGCGCCTCGCCTTCACGCCGGCCCACGTCCTGTTGCTGGCCTGGACTGTTGCCGGCGGCGTCGCCCTCTTCGCCGGCATCCTTTTGCTGCAGGCCACGCTGTCTTTCTGGACGGTGGATGCGCTGGAGGTGGCCAACATCCTCACCTACGGCGGCGTGCAGGCGGGGCAATATCCGCTGAGCGTGTACGCGGCCTGGTTCCGCGACCTGCTGATCTTCATCGTGCCGATCGGCTGCGTCGCGTATTTCCCGATCGTCGCCCTGCTGGGCGCGCGCGACCCGCTTGGCGCGCCCGCGTGGCTCCTTCCTCTGACGCCGGCCTTCGGTTTCCTCTTTCTCGCCGTCGCCCTGAGGGTGTGGGGCCTGGGCGTGGCGAAGTACGCGTCGACCGGAAGTTGAAATCGATTCGCTTCAATCAAGATCGACACTGTGAATTCGGCGAGAATTGAAAACTATTGTTGTTGCCGATCTCCCGAAAGGGCGCTTTCTGCCAACAGGAATTTGCCGGCGGGAAAGTCGAGGGGATGTTTGGGAAATCATCGCTGTTCGCGCTGGCGTTGAGCCTGTTCTTCTTCATGTCGGCAGGCGCTTCGGCCGAGACCTGCAATGGCCAACCCCTTCACGGGGCGGCCGCATGCCAGACGCCGGTGACCTACGAAAGCCCCGCGCCGGAAGGCAAGTGCTGGTTCCTCATGCTCGCAGGCAGCGGCATGGCCGGCGCCGTCCTCCGCCGGCGCCGTTCCCGAGGCGACCCCGGCGCAGAGCTGAGCGCCTGAAGGCGCCGAGACTGGCGCGCCGAAGGCGCAACAGGTCTCTTCTCGAAGCTCCGCTCGATTGGGGATGGTTCGCAGTCTCGCCGCCGATGTCCGTGTAGTCCGTGAGGTCGGTGGCTGAAACAATGGGACGCCGCGCACGACCGATCCGCCGCATGAGCCACGGACTTCACGGACCACACGGACGCCATTCGGAGCGACGGCGGCTCACGTTTGACGATGCGGCTGTCGTTCGGGCGCGCCTTCGGCTCATTCCTTGAATTTCGTTCGCCGCGTCACCCGCAGCGGCGGCCGGCGTCGGCGGCTTCGCGGATGGCGGCGATGTTGGCGCGGTAGGCGTCCTTGCCCCCCTTGAACACGGCCGAGCCGGCGACGAAGGCGTCTGCGCCGGCCGCCGCCAGGGCGCCGGCGTTGTGGGGGCCTACGCCGCCGTCCACCTCGATACGGATCGGTCGACCGCCGGCCATCTCGCGGATCGCCTTCACGCGCCCGACCGCCTCGGGGATGAACGCCTGACCGCCAAAGCCCGGGTTGACGCTCATCACCAGCACCATGTCCAGGTCTCCCAGCACCCACTCCACCGCGTCGGGCGGGGTGGCCGGGTTGAGCACCGCGGTGGCCTTGGCGCCCAGCTCCTTGATGGCGTGGATGGTGCGGTGCAGGTGGGG
>DATJRL010000191.1:0-3787 GCA_035504785.1 Caulobacteraceae bacterium | reverse complement strand
GTGATGAAGATCGGAACCTGGTTCTTGTTCCTCTGCGGAAGGTCGAACGGGTTGTGCGCGGGGTGGGCAATATCGAGATCGGTCATTTACGCACTCCGGACCGATCCTCGCCCACTAGCGCCACGCTGTAGAAGCCGTTGTCCTGCAGGGTGTTCATCACCTCCAGGAACTTGCCGTACTCGACGTTCTCATCCCCGCGGATGAAGATACGCTCGTCCTGTTGCCCAGGACCCTCGGCCAGCTTCAGCGCATCGGTCAGATCGACAATGTCGGTCAGGTTGTCGCCCACGTAGAGGTCGCCGTTCGCTTTGAGGGAAATGTACATGACCTTCGGCGGCTTCGTCTGCGGCTTGGCGTTCGCCGGCGGCAGGGCGACCTTGACCGAGACCGAAGCCAGGGGCGCCGCCACCATGAAGATGATCAGAAGCACCAGCATCACGTCCACGAACGGTGTGACGTTGATGTCGTGATTCATCTCGACGTCGAACTTGCCGCCGCCGGGACCTGAAAGTTTGGCGGCCATCTGGGTTCAAGCCCCCCGGTCGAGCTGACGGGAGATCGCGTTCATCAGTTCGGCGACGAAGCCTTCCGTGCGCGAGCCGTAAGCGGTGATCTGGGTCTGGAAGAAGTTGTAGAACACCACCGAAGGGATGGCGGCGAAGAGGCCGAGGCCGGTAGCCAGCAGCGCTTCGGCGATGCCGGGCGCCACGACGGCCAGGTTGGTGGTGTTGGTGTTCGCAATGCCGATGAAGGAGTCCATGATCCCGTACACCGTGCCGAACAGGCCGATGAACGGGCCGGTGGACCCGATGGTCGCGAGGAACTGCATGCCGCTCGAGAGGCGCCGCGAAAGCGAAGCCTGGACCGCGCTCACCGCGCTCTGGGCCCGCAGGATCGTGGAGTCGCGGTGCTCGCCGGCCACTTGCAGGCCAGCCTGACGGGACAGCTCCACTTCGGCGGAAGCCGCTGCGGCCATGTCGGCCAGCGGATTGCCGGCGAATTCGTCGGACTCGGCGATCTTGCCCATGTCCGCGATCGACTTGGCGCCCCGCCACGTCTCCAGGAAGTTGTTGGTGATCCGGTTCATGCTGGAGAACTCGAAGATCTTCAGGATCAGGATGGTCCAGGAGATGACCGAGCAGAGCACCAGGCCGACCATGACGATCTGGACGAGCAGCTTGGCGTCGAGGAACATTTCCCACGGGTTCAGGTGGCCGGCGTTCTTGCCGCCAACCTTGGTGGGCGCGTTCTGATCGTCGGACGCCGGAGCTGCCGCGGCGGCGGCGGAGTTGTCCGCGGCGGCCGGCGCGGCTGCGGCGTTGGACGCGTCCGCCGCGGGCGCAGCCGCGGTCTGCGCGAACGCCGGCGCGGCCGTCATCAGCGCCAGGGCGCCGAACATTGCCAGAATGGGGGTGGTTCGTTTGTTGTGAAGCATCGTGTCGCCAGTTCCTGCTTGGTCTTTGCTCGCCCTAGAACCCAAAGGCCCCGGTGCGCCGGGCGTGGGTCCGCCCTAGCTGAAGGCCTGGCGCTTCGCCGCCTTGGACGGCGCCGCAGTTCCATAGCCCCAAATGCCGCGCCCTATACATCAAGCTGCTCCCGTCCAATCTCATTCGTCGGTCCTGAGAAGCTCGTCTGTCGAAGGCGCTTAATTTTTCCAACGGGCCTGCCGATGGCGTCTGCCCGCGGCAAGTCCTTACCGCTTTGTTAGCTTGCGGTCCGGGACCCTTTGGCAACCCCTAACCCCACCGTCAAGAGGCTGCGGTAGATCGTCATGTCGCGACAAAAACGTCGCGAACATTGCCTGTTTGCAGTGCAGCAGGGCGCCGGCGACGGACTCAACATCACTTCTTCCGCTGAATGGCGCGTGTCGTTTTGCATTGCAACATGCGCCGGCCGCCACTTTGCTGGGCGCCGCGCCCCGGGCCGGCCTCGAAAACCAGAGCCGCGGCCGGCAAACTTGGACGCGTTCGTCAAAATCGGGGTCGAAGGCCGCGCGGGTGCGCCGCCGGCGCTCTTGACTGGCGCACATATGCCGCGCCGGGCTAGTTCGCCGAGGGGGCCTGACGTGATCGCGAGCGAAGGACGAGCGGCGGACCGGGGCCTATGGGGCCACCGCGACTTCCTGCGTCTGTGGGCCGCACAGGCCGTGTCGACGTTCGGGGCGCGGATCGCCCGGGAGGGCCTGCCGATGGCCGCCGTCGTCACCTTGCATGCCGGCCCGGCGGCGACCGGCCTCTTCGCGGCCCTGCGCCTGGGGTCGCAAGGACTGATGGGCCTCGTCGCCGGCCATCTGGCCGACCGGTTGCCCAAGCGCAGCCTGCTGATCGCCGCCGATCTCGCTCGCGCCTTGGTGCTGACCCTCGTGCCGCTGGCGGCCCTGGTCGGTCGCCTCTCGCTGACGGAAATCTTCCTGGCCGGCGTACTGATGGGGGCCTTCGGCGTGGTCTTCGATGTGGCCGACCATGCCTTCCTGCCGAGCCTGCTGAAGCCGGCGCAGGTGATCGAAGGCAACGCCAAGCTCGGCGCCACGGAGGCGATGGCGGAGGTCGGCGGGCCGGCGCTTTACGGGGCGATCTTCAGCGTCGTCGCCCCGCCCATCGGGATCGGCGTCACCGCCCTCACCTACCTGGCGTCGGCCCTCTTCCTCAGCCGTATCCGCCCGCCGCGATCCGCCGCTGAACCAGGGAAGGCGCCGGGACAGGGGATCGACCTCGCGGCCGGCTTCCGCCTCGTGCTCGCGCACAGCTTGGTGCGCCCGCTGTGGCTCGCGGAAATGACCCGCAACTTCTTCGGCGGCTTCTTCGCGGCGCTCTATCTGCTCTTCGCCTTGCGAGTCCTGCGCCTGACGCCCTTCATGCTCGGCTTGACGGTCGCCTGCGGCGGCTTGGGCGGCATCCTGGGCGCCGCACTGGCGCCGCGACTGGCGCGCACCGCCGGCGTCGGACCGACCATCCTGTTCGCCGGAGCGGCGGGCGCGGCGACGCAGGTCCTGGTCCCCGCCGCCGGCGGCGCGCCGCTCGCGGCCATGGGCTTTCTCTGCGCCGCGCAGTTCTTCGGCGACGGCCTGATGACCGCCGCCGACGTCAACGCCGTGACCCTTCGCCAGACGGTGATCCCGCCCGATCAGCTCGGCCGCGCCGGGGGCGCGTTCGCGTCCGGCCAGGGCTTCATGGGCGTCGCCGGCGCCCTCGGCGGGGGTTGGGTCGCCACCCTCTTCGACCCGCGCGAGGCCCTCTACGTCGCCGCCGCCGGCATGGTCGCCGCAACCCTGTTCGTCGCCGCGTCCCCGCTCCGGGGACTGCGCCGGGCTGGGTGACGGCCCGGCGACCCAAGCGGGCAGGAATGGTGCCTGGGGGCGGATTCGAACCACCGACACGCGGATTTTCAATCCGCTGCTCTACCAACTGAGCTACCCAGGCGAAGGCTTCGAGACCGTGCTCCGGCCCAAGGAGCGCCGTCTATAGGTAGCCGCGCGAGCGATGTCCAGCGAGGCCCTGTCGCGGCGCCGGAGCGCGCGGAGCGCCTCTCCGACCTCGCGAGCGCGTCTGGCCCGCCTACGCCGCGGGCCGGTTGGCGCCGACGCGCATGGAGACGATCTTGCCCGGGTTGCGAGGCGGCTCGCCCTTAGGCAGGGCGTCGATGTGCTCCATGCCGTCCGTCACCTCGCCCCAGACGGTGTAGTCGCCGTCGACGAAGGTGGCGTCGTCGAAGCAGATGAAGAACTGGCTGTTGGCGGAATTGACGTCGTGGCCCAGCCGCGCCATGGAGCAAACGCCGCGCAGGTGCG
>DATJRL010000190.1:0-15978 GCA_035504785.1 Caulobacteraceae bacterium | reverse complement strand
ACCCGCATCGCCTCGCCGTTCTAAGCGACGGCCGGCGAATCGGGCGTCGATCGCCCGAAGATCAACCGATCTCCCGTAGAAGGGCGGCCGCAAGGTCGCCCTTCTTCGCGACGGCGACCTCGCTCAGCCCCTGCCACGCGGCGGCGATCCGCAGTTCGGCCGCCAGCGCGGGCGTCGTGGCGCCCTCGTCGGCGCCTGGCTCCAGGTGCGCCTCCTGCACCAGCAGCCGCCCCGCCTTGCGATCGGCCTTCAGGTCCACCCGTGCGGCGATGCGATCGCCCATCAGAAAAGGGTAGACGTAGTAGCCGTGCTCGCGCTGGGCGGCCGGCGTGTACAGGCCGATGCGATAGCGGGCGCCCAGGATGCGCTCGGCGCGCTCGCGTCGCCGCAGCAGCGGGTCGAAAGGCGACAGAATCGTAACGGCCGCGAGCTTTCGCGGCGCCGGCGCACCAGCGAGCATCCAGGCGCGGCCGCGCCAACCTTCCACCTGCACCGTTTCCAGCTCCCCCGCCTCGACAAGTTCCATCGCGCGGTCGGTGGCGTCCGCGACGTAGAGTTTGAACGAATCCGCGAGGTCCGCGGCGTCGAACACCCCCAGCGAGCGCGCCGCGATGCGAACGAGCTCGCGCTGGGCGTCGACCTTGGCGGGCGTCGGCGCATTCAGCACCGCGGCCGGTATGACCCGCTCGGTGATGTCGTAGACCCGTTCGAAGCCGCGCCGCGTCCTCACCGAGACGAGGCCGGCGCGGAACAGCCACTCCAGCGCCAGCTTGCCCTCGGACCACGCCCACCAGCCGGATCTGCGCCGGCCCTCCGGCGCGAAATCTCCGCCGGTGACCGGGCCGCGACGCCGGATCTCGGTCAGCATCTCGTCCACATAGCCGCGGCGGACCTTGTAAAACTCCGAGAGTCCGGTCTTGCGCCTCCGGTGCGGATCGCTGCCCTCAGCCATTCGCCAACGGAAGAGCGGCTGCATCGCCAGCGGCATCAGCGAGGCTTCGCGGCCCCAGTACTCGAAGAGGCTCGGCCGACGGCCCCAAGCCTCCTCATCGAGGATCCGCCGGTCGTAGCCTCCGAGCCGGGCATAGGGGGGCATGTAGTGGGCCCGGGCGAAGACGTTGACGCTGTCGAGCTGCAAGAGGCCGAGGCGCCCGACAAGCTTGCGAAAGGCGTGGCGCGAGGCCGGCCCGGCCGGCCGCGGCCGCGCGAGTCCCTGGGCGGCGAGGGCGATACGGCGCGCCTGCCCGGCGGATAGACTGCGAGTCATTCCAGCGACGCTAAGGCGGCCGGCCGTCGTTTGCGTCAGCAGCCTCACTCCGCCGCCATCTCCTCCAACTTGATCGGCGGGGCCTGCGCCGGCGGACGCATGAGGACGAGGAGCGGCAGCAGCAGAAGCACGCCCAGGGCCATCCAGGCGAAGATGGAGTCGTAGGCGAGCATCGTGCCCTGGCGCGTCACCTCGGCGTTGAAGGCCATCAATCCGTTGCCGCAGGGGTTCATCAGGCGCGGCAAGGTCGCGCTGAAAACCGGATCTCCGCAGTTGACGCCGTTGGACAGCGCCGAATGCGCCTGCGCGGAGTCGCTGGTGAGCGTCGCCTCGATCAGGGAGATGCCGACGCTGGAGCCGAGGCTGCGGGCCATGGTGTTGACGATCGTGCCCTCGGTGCGGTGGACCGGGTTGAGGGTGGCGTAGGCCAGGACGTTGAGCGGCGAGAACAGCAGGCCGACGCCGAAGCCCTGGATGAGGCCCGAAAGCATGAGCGGCTCGGAGTTCATCTCGAGGTCGAAGTGGGCCATCTCCCAGAGCGCGAGGACGGCGATCGGGATGCCGATCATCAGCACCCGCCGGGCGCCCAGCATCCGGATCAGCACCGGCACCAGCAGGAAGGCGCACAGGGATCCGACGCCGCGCGGCATGCTGACCAGGCCGCTCCCCAGGGCCGAATAGCCGAGCAGGGTCTGCATGAAGGTGGGCAGCAGCGCCGTGGTGGAGAACAGCAGGGCGCTGACCAGCAGCCCGAAGATCGTGCAGGTCACGTAGTTCGGGTCCTTGGCGAGGTCGCGGTGGAAGAACGGATTCTTCGCCGTCATCGTCTGCACGATGAACACCCAGAACCCCACCATGGCGATGATGGCCTCCGTCCAGATTTCCCGCGACGAGAACCAGTCCTGGCTCGGACCGCGGTCGGTCATCAGCTGGAAGGCGCCGACGAAGGTGATCAGCGCGCCGAAGCCCAGGAAGTCGAAGGGCCGCTGCTTGCCGCCGCCCCCGCCCTCCATGAACAGGTAGATGCCGGTGAAGGCGAGGATGCCGATCGGCAGGTTGATGAAGAACACCCAGCGCCAGTCCAGCGTCTCGGTGATCCAGCCGCCGACGGCCGGGCCGAAGATCGGCCCCATGATCACCGCCGCGCTCCAGACCGACATCACCTGCGGGATCTGGCTCATCGGATAGATGTCCAGCATCACCGTCTGGCTGAGCGGCATCATCGAGGCGCCGGCGATGCCCTGGATCAGGCGGAAGATCACCATTTCCGGCAGGTTCTGGGCGATGCCGCAGGCCATCGAGGCCACGGTGAAGGCGGCGATCGAGGCGAGGAACATCGGCTTGCGGCCGATCTTCAAGCTGAGCCAGCCGGACAGCGGCGTCATGATCGCGGTGGCGATGATGTAGCTGGTCAGCACCCAGGTGATCTGGTCCTGCGCGGCGCTGAGGCTGCCCGCCATGTGCGGCAGCGCCACGTTGGCGATGGTCGAATCCAGCGTGTTCATCAGCGTGGCCAGCATCAAGGCCCCGGTGATGGGAATTCGGTTGGCGATGTCGGCCTGTGTCGCCATCCGCTCCTTGCGCCGCCCCCACGGCTGCGGTGAGCTTAGAGCGTCGTCGCGGGCTAAGTCACGCGTGCCCCGGCGTCATCCACCCTTACGGCCGGCTCCCCTAAGCATGGTCCATGACGCGCTTGGGTTCGTAGGGCGCCTCCAGCGCCTTCACCTCGTCGTCGGTGAGCCTGATCTGGAGTCCCGCCAGCGCATCGTCGAGGTGGTGCGGCTTCGACGTCCCGATGATCGGGGCGGTGATCGCCGGGTTCTTCAGCACCCAGGCCAGCGCCAACTGCATGTTGGAGACGCCGCGTTCGCGGGCGGCGGCGCTCAGGGCCTCCACGACCGCTGTGTCGGTCGGGCGGTAGTAGAGGCGGGCGGAGAACTCGTCGGTGCGCGCCCGCTCGGTGTTGCCCTCGCCTGGCGCGGCTCTGCCGCCGGCCAGGAACCCGCGCGCCAGGGGCGACCACGGAATGACCCCGACGCCTTCGCTGCGGCACAGCGGCAGCATCTCCCGCTCCTCCTCGCGGTAGACCAGGTTGTACTGCGGCTGCATGGAGACGAACGGCGTCCAGCCGTTGGCCCTGGAGAGGCCGAGCATCTTCATGAACTGCCACGCGTACATGGAGCTGGCGCCGATGTAGCGGGCCTTGCCGGCGCGCACGACGTCGTTCAGCGCCTCCAGCGTCTCCTCCATCGGCGTCTCGTAGTCGAACCGATGGATCTGGTAGAGGTCGACGTAGTCGACGCCCAGCCGCCGCAGGCTGCGGTCGATGCCGTCCATGATGTGCTTGCGCGACAGGCCGCGATTGTTGGCGTCAGCGCCCATCTGACCGTTGACCTTGGTGGCGATCACCACCTCGTGGCGTTTGGCGTATTCCTTCAGCGCCTTGCCGGTGACCCGCTCGCTCTCGCCCTGCGAATAGACGTCGGCTGTGTCGAAGAAGTTGATCCCGGCGTCCAGCGCCTTCTTGAAGAACGGCAGCGCCTCGGCCTCGTCCAGCACCCAGGAGCGCCACTTCGACGAACCGTAGGTCATGCACCCGAGACAGAGGCGCGAGACCTTCAGGCCGGTGTTTCCAAGGCGGACGTATTCCATGGCGGAGCTCCCGATAGTCTGACCGACCCGACTCTCCGCGCGCCGAGCTGGCCGGCAAGGCAGAAATTCTTCGCCCTCAGAGCCGGAGCGCCGATTCGATGCGCTCCGCCGCCGCGTCCGCGGACATCGCGCCGGTATCGAGCCGCAACTCCGCGGCCGGCATGGCGTAGTCGAGCCAGCCGTGCGCGCGCAGATGGCGCAGATCCTCCACCGAGCGCAGCTTGGCGAACGCCGCGCGGGACGGGTCGTCCAGGCGGCCCTCCTGGACGTCGATGGCGCAGGTCAGTTCCACCAGCCGCAGCCGCCCGCCGTGGCGCTCGACGGCGTCGCCGGCCCGGTCGGTGAAGCCGGGGGTGAGACTGGTTTCCGGCATGAAGGTGAAGACCAGCGAGACGTCGGCGCGCGACGCCTCTGCGAACGTCTCCAGCCAGAACAATTCTCGAAGGCGCAGGTAGCCCGGCGAGCGGAAGTCGAACACGGCCGTGATCGCGTCGAGCGCCAGATGGTTGTGGAAGAGCTTCAGCCCCGTCCTCGCCGCGAGCGCTCGGCCGACCGTCAGCTTGCCCACCGCCGGCGGCCCGTAGAGCATCACCAGATCCATCGGCGTCGGCGCTCCGGCGGCTAGGTCTCGAGCCGCCCGTCGCCGAGCGCGGCTTCGTCGAAGCGATAGAGGATCTTCGAGTCGGGGGCTGGCACGCCGGCGCTGATGTGGTTGGGCGCGAGGCGATGCAGAAGGTGGCGGATCACGTTGAGCCGCATCAGCTTCTTATGGTCGGTGTGCACGCACCACCAGGGCGAAAGGGAGGTCGAGGTGCGCAACAGCATCTCATTGCGCGCTCCCGAATAGTCCTTCCAGCGCTTCTGGGCCTCGCCGTCGAGGTCGCTGACCTTGAGCGCCTTGAGGGGGTCGGTGCGGCGCGCGTCGAGCCGATCGGCCTGTTCCTTCCTGGAGATGTCGAGCCAGATCTTCACCAGCCTGATCTCCGCCTCCTCGAGCATCGCCTCGAAGGCCGGCGCGTCGCGCAGGAAATCATGGTGCTCCCGGGGCGTGCAGAACCCCATGACCGGCTCCACGCCGGCGCGGTTGTACCAGGAGCGGTTGAAGATCACGATCTCGCCGGCGGCCGGCAGGTAGCGGACATAGCGCTGGAAGTACCACTCGGTGCGGTCGCGGTCGGTGGGCTTCGGGAGCGCGATGGCGCGGGTCCGCCGCGCCGTCAGATGCTCGGTGATGCGCGCGATGGTCCCATCCTTGCCGGCGGCGTCGCGGCCCTCGAGGACCACCAGCGCCTTGGCGCCGTTCTCGCCGGCCCACTGCTGGTAGCGCACGAGCGCGATCTGCAGTTCGCGCAGCTCGGCTTTGTAGCCCTTGGCCTTGCTCATCCGGCCAGCATAATCGTCGTCGGGCGCGCGGCGAAGCGTCGCCGGCGACACTTCAGGGCGACGGGAGCCAGACTTGATCCGACTCTATGTGACCGGCGACCTCGCCGCCGGTCAGACGGTGACGCTCGCGGAGGGCCAGGCCCATTACCTGCGCCACGTGATGCGGCTGGCGAGCGGCGACGAGCTGCTGGCGTTCAACGGCCGGGACGGGGAGTGGCGTTCGCGGCTGGAAGCGGCGGGCAAGCGAGGCGCGGCGCTGGCGATCAAGACCCGGACAAGGCCCCAGACCATCGGGGTCGACCTCGATCTCGTCGTCGCCCTGGTCAAGCGGCCGCGGCTGGAGACCATCGTCGAGAAGGCGACCGAGCTGGGCGCGCGCCGGGTGCGCCTGGCGATCACCGAGCGCGTCAACTCCGAGCGTACCAACGTCGAGCGCCTTTGCGCCATCGCCGCCGAGGCCGCGGAGCAGACCGGCCGGCTGGACGTCCCAGTGATCGCCCAGCCGGAGAAGCTGGAACGGCTGCTCGCCGATGGATCCGCGAGCCGCCCGCTCATGTTCTGCGACGAAGCCGGCGAAGCGCCCCCGGCGCTGACGGCGCTGGCTGGGCGGACGGGCGGCCCGTGGGCGATCCTGATCGGGCCGGAAGGCGGCTTCTCGCCGGCCGAGCGCGCCCGGATTCGGGCTTTGCCGAACGTCGTCCCCGTGTCGCTCGGACCGCGGATTTTGCGGGCCGACACCGCCGCGATCGGCGCGCTCGCCCTCTGGCAAGCCGCGCTCGGCGATTTGAAAGGGGCTTGAGCTTCACGGGATTGGCGCCCAGATGACTTATCAACACCCCGTTTTGAGAGGGGTTGGCGTTTGGGACGTGTTGGCGGCGCGCCGCCCAGCGCGCGGGGCGGGAGACCTGGATGACGGAAACGCTGTGCGACGACCGACCCCTGGCCTTCGACGACCTCGTCGCCGACTTCGATCGCGGCTTCAAGGCCAAGGCCGACTTCCGGGTCGGGTCCGAACACGAGAAGTTCGTCTTCCGTCGCCCTGGCCACCAGGCCGTCCCCTACGAGGGCGCGGCCGGCATCCTCGCCCTGCTCGCTGGCCTGAAGCGCTACGGCTGGACCGAGATCCTCGAGCATCGCGCGGACGGGGGCGAGACGCTGATCGGCCTGCAGCGGGGCGCCGCCTCGGTCAGCTTGGAGCCGGGGGGCCAGTTCGAGCTTTCCGGCGCGCCGCTGGAGAGCATCCATGACATCTGCCTGGAGATCGGCGCGCATCTGAACGAGTCGCGCGCGGTGGCGGCCGAACTTGGCCTGGGTTTTCTCGGCCTCGGCTTCACCCCGGAATGGACCCGCGAGCAGGTCGCGGTGATGCCCAAGGGGCGCTACAAGATCATGACCGCCTACATGCCGAAGGTCGGCCAGCTCGGCCTCGACATGATGTACCGGACCTGCACGGTGCAGGCGAACCTCGACTTCGCCTCCGAGGCCGACATGGCCGCGAAGATGCGCCTGTCGCTCGCCTTGCAGCCGCTGGCCACCGCGCTCTTCGCCAACTCGCCCTTCGTCGAAGGCAAGCCGACCGGCTACCTCTCCAGCCGCGCCCGGGTGTGGACCGACACCGATCCGGCGCGCACGGGCATGCTCGACTTCGTCTTCCAGGACAGCTTCGGTTTCGCCGACTACGCCCGTTGGGCGCTCGATGCGCCGATGTACTTCGTCAAGCGCGACGGGCTTTACCTCGACGCCTCCGGCCAGTCGTTCCGCGCCTTCATGGCCGGGGAGCTGCCGGCGCTGCCGGGCGCGCGGCCGACCCTCCAGGATTGGCGCCTCCACCTCAACACGCTGTTTCCCGAGGTGCGGTTGCAGAACTATCTGGAGATGCGCGGCGCCGACACCGGCCCGCCCGAGCGTCTGTGCGCCCTGGCGGCGTTCTGGATGGGCCTGCTCTACGACGACGCGGCCACCGCGGCGGCCTGGGACCTCTGCAAGCACTGGCAGATCGAGGATCACGAGCGCTTGCGCGCCGACTCCGCCAAGCTGGGCCTGAAGGCCATGGTCGACGGGCGCACGCTGCAGGCGCTGGCGCTCGACACCCTCGCCATCGCCCGCCAGGGCCTGAAGAACCGCGGCAAGATCGGGCCCGCGATGACCGACGAGACCGGCTTTCTCGCCACGCTGGACGAGATCGCCGAGACCGGCCTGACCCCCGCCGAGCGCTGGCTGGACCTCTACAACGGCCCTTGGAACCACGGCCTCGCCCCGATCTACGAAGCGGCGGCGTATTGACCCGGGGCCCCTCACCTCACCTCTCCCCACTCTGCGGTGGGGAGAGGGATACTGAGAGGATGAAGCGGCCGAGGGACGGCTGAAAGGCCGCTGATCCTTCAGTAGCCCTCGTCCCGCGAAGCGGGGAGAGGTGAGGTGAGGGGTGGGCGGGACGACCCCAACGGGTCCGGCTACCCCGGATTCTCCGCCGTCGGCGGCCAATGCGCCTGCTGGCTCGAGCCGGCGCCGTCGTCGGTGTGCAGCACCACCTCGCGCACGGCCTCCTCGTCGTCCTCGCTGACCTCGTGGATCTCGACCTGGTTGGGGTAGAAGGCGATCATGTCCTTGATCTCCCCCATCGCCGGATAGGGGTCCTCGTAGGTCCAGACGGCGTTGTCGGCGAAGTGGCCGTCCATCAGCAGCGTGAAGTAGTGGGCCTCGCCCTTGTAGGGGCAGTAGGTGGTGAGGTCCGTGCGGGTGAAGAACGCCATGTCCGCGTCCTCGCGAGGGAAGTAGAGCACCGGCTTGTAGATCGCCTCCTTCAGCACCAGCGCCCGCCGGCTGTCGACGATGACGTGGCCGTGGTAGCTCACCTGCACGCGGGCGTCCTTGGCGGCGATGGTGATCGGGTGGTCGGGGCCCGGAACCCTCATCTCGCGAACCTTCATCTCGGGCATATCGCGCTCCTCTTCTCCACCCCGCCATCACGTGGGGCTGCGGGCGCTTCTGGCAAGGGGTCGCGGCGGCTTGTGAAAGCCTGGACCGCATGATTGTCTCGCCCGCCTGGCCGGTGGGGCGTCTTGCATGAACGTGGTCGTCGTCGTCGGGATCGTGGTCACGGTCCTGAGCGGAATACCGGTCTTCCTACAGCTTCGCCGCCACCCCGGGGGTCTGGCCGTGCTGTTCTTCGCCGAGATGTGGGAGCGGTTCTCCTACTATGGCATGCGCGGCCTGCTGATCTTCTACCTCACCGAGCACTTCCTGTTCGACGACCGGTTCGCCCAGGGCCAGTACGCGGCCTACACGACGCTGGTCTATCTGCTGCCGCTGATCGGCGGGTACCTCGCCGACCGTTACCTCGGCAGCCGCAAGGCCATCGCCTTCGGCGCGCTGCTGCTCGTGGCCGGCCACTTCACCATGGCGATCGAAGGTCCGGCGGCGACCGAGACCCTCACCTACCAGGGCCACGACTACGCCTACCGGCTCGACGGACGCATGAGCGACCGCAAGGTCTGCCTGCAGGTGGCGGGGGGCTGCTACGGCGTCGGGGCGGCGCCGGGCGGCGCGCTGGCCATCAAGGGTCTGCCCGCGACCGCGCCCCTGCCGTCCACCCTGCCGGAAGGCAGCTACAAGGAGCACCCGAAACGCTCGCAGGCGTTCGTGAACGTGCTCTACCTGGCGCTCTCGCTGATCATCATGGGCGTCGGCTTCCTGAAGGCCAACATCTCGTCCATCGTCGGCCAGCTCTACGGCCAGGGCGACCCGCGCCGAGATCCCGGCTTCACCCTCTACTATTACGGCATCAATCTCGGCGCCTTCTGGGCCGGGGTGATCTGCGGGCTGGTGGGCGAGACGGTGAGCTGGGGCGCCGGCTTTGGCCTGGCCGGCGTCGGCATGCTCGCCGGCTATCTGGTGTTCGTCCTCAACCGGCCGCGGCTCGAGGGCCATGGCGAGCCGCCCAATCCGGCCGACCTCGCGCGCCCGATCGTCGGCCCCTTCAGCCTCGAATGGGTCGTCTACCTGGGCGCCATCGCCGGCCTGGGCGTCGTCTGGCTGCTGGTGCGCCAATACGAACTGATGGGCGGGCTGCTGCTGGCCGGCTGGGCCGTGGCGCTGGGCTATCTCGGCTTCGAGATGGCGCGCGGCGGCAAGGTGGTGCGCGAGCGGCTGATGCTGGCGGTGGTGCTGGTGGTGGGCTCGATGATCTTCTTCGCCCTCGCCGAACAGGCCGGCTCCTCGCTCAACCAGTTCGCCGAGCGCAACACCGCCTTGCCCCACGCCGGTTTCTGGACCGTCACCCCGGCCCAGACCCAGTCGCTCAACCCCGGCTACATCCTGATCTTCGCCCCGGTGCTGTCGCTCCTCTGGGCGCGGCTGGGCCGGGCCGGACGCGACCCCAATCCGATGGTGAAGTTCGGCCTCGGCCTGGTGCAGATCGGTCTCGGCTTCCTGGTGCTGGTCTGGGGCGCCCGCTACGCCGACGCCGGCTTCCGCACCCCGCTGTTCTTCCTGGGCTTCTCCTACCTGCTGCAGACCACCGGCGAGCTTTTCCTGAGCCCGGTCGGCCTTTCGGAGATGACCAAGCTCGCGCCGGCGCGGATGATCTCGACCCTGATGGCGATCTGGTTCCTGGGCGCGTCGGCCTCGCAATGGCTCGCCGGCCTCATCGCCCGCACCACCGCCACCGAGACCGCCGGCGGCCAGGTGCTGGATCCGGCCAAGGCGCTGGCCACCTACGCTCACACCTTCTGGATCATCGGCCTGATCGGCGCGGCGGCGGGGGTGATCTTTCTGGCGCTGAGCCCCTGGCTGAAACACTGGGCGCATGCCGGGGGGACGCCAACCGCAATCCCGACTACCGTCGAAGCGCCTTAATTTCGGCGGCGGGGCGGCGAATTGGATCAACGACCGGCAGTGTGAGGTGAGTCCTCTTCAGCTAGAATTTCTCTTTGTAGACGAGGACTCTTGACGCCGAGTCGCATCCGATTCATTTAATAGACGCCGGGAGTGCGTCACATAGCACGTCGGGACTACGGTCCCGCCCGGCGTCCCTCTTGAGTCTATTCTCAAACAAAGCCCTGCGTCGGGAATCTTACCAGGCCGTATCCGTCCTCGCGTCCCAAGGGATCCTTGCGAAGGCTAGGAAGGAGGAGCTGGTAATACTTGTCGTCGTTGCGTTCGAACTTCCGCCACACGGCACCGGCGACCATGTCGGCCAGCTGGATTCCAACGCTTAGATTCGAAGGCTGTATGAATAACCTTCGATGAGATTTCCATACTTAGACGTGAAGCTGGCCGACGAGTGCAGCAGCATCTCATGGTGACCACGAAGGCGCTTGTCGTCGTGCGCTCCCCGGTGGTCGCCAACGATGATCCCGTACTCCTTGCGCCCCGTGATCTTCGACAAGTCCTGTAGATGATACTGAAAACGCTCCGTTACCGGCTTGAACGTGCCGTGGTACAGTTCCTCCTGCGAGTTGATCGAGGGCATGGCGTAAGCCGCCGCACGCGACGCGACGCAAGCTAAGGTCTTCACAGCCGTTTCTGAGGCCATGAGTTTGTAGATGTCCTCGCGGATCGCATCGCGCTCGGCCTGAGGCAGATGCCGCATCGGATTGGCAGCGTCAGTGTTTCCGGGCGCAAAGTAGCGCCATTTGATCTCGCCACGAATCCGGCGTCGTATCTTGATGCCCATGAGGCCGTCGCGCATGCGGTGCCATGACGTTTCGGGTATTATGATAGCGCCCACGACGAAGTAGGACGGATGTGCGTCCTGAGGGCGCGGCGGCGTGCCGGACTCATCTAGGAAAAGAAGCTGCATGGCCGAACGCAGTCAAAGACCAGATTCGCTGAAAGGCGCCCAGGCCAAAAAAGTCGACGACCGAACCCGTGAACGGACGAGCGACAGACAGAGCGGTCCGCGCGCTAAAGTCATGACCGTCTACGAAGCGAGCCATGAGGACTTTGTGTCGCTCTACAAGAAACTCGCTGAGTGACTACCGTCTGGCTAACCCGGGCGCTAGACCTTCGTGCCGCCCACCGTGAGCCCCGTGATCTTCAGGCTGGGTTGGCCGACGCCGACCGGGACGCCCTGGCCGTTCTTGCCGCAGACGCCGACGCCGGGGTCGAATGAGAAGTCGTCGCCGATCATGGTCACCTTGGTGAGCGCCGAGGGGCCGTCTCCGATCAGGGTCGCGCCCTTCACCGGGGCCGTCACCTTGCCGTCTTCGATCAGGTAGGCCTCGGTGCACTGGAAGACGAACTTGCCGCTGACGATGTCCACCTGGCCGCCGCCCAGCGTCGCGCAGAAGAGGCCGCGCTGGGTGGAGGCGATCATGTCCGCCAGCTTGTCGGACCCGCCCAGCATGCCGGTGTTGGTCATCCGCGGCATCGGCATGTGGGCGAACGACTGGCGCCGGGCGTTTCCAGTCGGCTGAAGACCCATCAACCGCGCGCTCTGGCGGTCGTGCATGTAGCCCACGAGCACGCCGTCCTCGATCAGAATGGTCCGCTCCGTGGGCGTGCCTTCGTCGTCGACCGTCAGCGAGCCGCGACGCCCGGCGAGGGTCCCGTCGTCGAACACGGTGACGCCGGGCGCGGCCACCCGCTCGCCGATGCGGCCGGAGAAGGCGCTGGTGCCCTTGCGGTTGAAGTCGCCCTCCAGGCCGTGGCCGACGGCCTCGTGCAGGAGCACCCCGTTCCAGCCGGCGCCCAACACCACGTCCATCTCGCCGGCCGGGCAGGCGACGGCTTCGAGGTTGACCAGGGCCTGGCGGAGCGCCTCGTCCACCTGGCCGCGCCACTTGTCCGGCGCGATCCAGGCCTCGAAGCTGGCGCGGCCGCCGGCGCCTGACGCGCCGTTCTCGCGCCGGCCGTCCTTCTCGACCGTGATCTGCACATTGACCCGCACCAGGGGGCGCACGTCGCGGATCACCCGGCCGTCGGCGCGCACGATCTCGACAATGCGGCGCTCGCCGGCCAGGGAGGCGGCCACCTGCGCCACCCGCGGATCGCGGCCGCGGGCGAAGGCGTCGATCTCCTGCAACAGCGCCACCTTGTCTGAGAAACCGGGCGCCGCCAGCGGGTCGTCCTCGCCATAGAGCTTGGCGTTGGTGGCGCGCGGTCCCTCGGCGGCGACGCCGGCGTAGCCGCGCTTGGCCAGCGCCGCCGATTTGGCGGCCCGGGCGATGGCGGCCTCGGAGATCTCGCTGGCGTGGGCGTAGCCGGCGGTCTCGCCCGCCACCACCCTCAGGCCGAAGCCCTCCGAGGCGTCGTAGGAGGCCGACTTCAGTCGCCCGTCGTCGAACATGAACGCTTCGGATTCGGTGCGCTCGAGGAAGAGTTCGCCGTCGTCCGCGCCGGCGATGGCGTCGGCCAGGATCGCGCCGGCGCGATCCGGCTCGACATCGGCGGACCGCAGGAGGGACTGGGGAATGACGGGGGCGTTCATGGTCGTCTGCATCTTGGGGGGCGGGCGCCAAGAGATAGGCGCTCGCCCCCCAACGCGAAACCACAAATCCTCGCCGCCCGACCCCTGGCGAGGTCGACCCCTTCCCGACTTCGGCGCTCGCCAGTCATTTCGCGCAAACGATCCGATCGGCCGCTTGGAGCGGACCTTCGAGGGACTCGGCGAGGCGAACCGCGAACTGTTCTAAGCGCGGAACTTCGAGCAGATGATGGGCGAGCGGGCCCTGGCGCTCGCCTGAGCGGACGCCAAACCGAGGCCGACGCTCGCACGGCGGCGGCTCGAAAAGCCAAGGAAACTATGGCGTTCCCGGCGGGGCCGGTAGCGCCTTGGCAAGCACGGGCGTTGCGCGTATGCACGCCTCGCAGACCGGGGGCCAGGTGCGACAAAAAGGCTCGACGCGGACGCGTCGAACTCTACTGGCCATGGTCTAAAGGTGGGGTCGACGAACAGCCGTGGCGCTCATGGGGCGGCGCGCGTGGTTCGTGGGCGATCGCGGTTCGTGGACGGTCTGGGCTTTGAGAGGGATATGAAGCTGCATCGTTTGAGCATCGCTCGGTCGGCGGCGGGAGTCGGGACGGCCGTGCTGGCCGCCAGCGTCGCCGGGCAGGTCTGGGCCGCGGACCTTGTGGGGCAGCCCACCGACGGCGCCATCGGATTTCAGCCCGGCGTCACCGACCTGCGCCAGCGGGTCGAGTGGTTCCACACCTGGATCCTGCTGCCGGTGCTGTTCGGCATCTCGGCTCTGGTTCTGGGTCTGCTGCTCTGGTGCATCGTCCGCTACAACGCCAGGGCTAACCCGACCCCGGCGCGCTTCACCCACAACACCACCGTCGAGGTGCTCTGGACCGTCGGGCCGGTGCTGATCCTGTTGATGATCGCGATCTTCTCGTTCCGGCTGCTGTTCGATTACCACGACATGCCCAAGCCGGACGTCACGGTGAAGGCCACCGGCTATCAGTGGTACTGGGGCTACGCCTATCCGGATCAGAAGATCGAGGAGCAGACCTCGCGGATCCTGCCGGAGGACCAGGCCAAGGCGGAGGGCGAGCCCTACATGCTCGCCACCACCCAGCCGATGATCGTGCCGGTGAACAAGGTGGTCCACGTCGAGGTGACCGGTGCGGACGTGATCCACTCGTTCTCGGTGCCGGCCTTCGGGATCAAGATCGACGCGGTGCCCGGCCGCAACAACGACACCTGGTTCAAGGCCAAGCAGACCGGCACCTTCTTCGGGCAGTGCTCGCAGCTGTGCGGCACCGACCACAGCTACATGCCCATCGAGGTGAAGGTGGTGAGCCAGGCCGACTTCGACGCCTGGGTCGCCAGCCAGCAAGCGCCGGCGTCCAACGCGCCCGCCGCCAACGCCGCGCCCGCGCCCGTCGCCGCAGCCGCCCCGCCGGTCGCGCCGGCGAAGAGCTGAGATCGTTCGAGGAGAATCCTGCAAGTTATGGCCCACGCCGCCGACGCCCACGAACGAGTCGCTCATGGCAGCGCCTATGGCGCAGCCGACGAGGAACACGGGCATTCGCCCGGTTTCTTCACCCGCTGGTTCCTGTCCACCAATCACAAGGACATCGGCACCCTCTACATCCTCTTCGCGATCGTGGCGGGGCTGATCGGCACCGGACTCTCCGGCCTCATCCGCTTCGAGCTGATGCACCCCGGCGTGCAGCTGTTCCGTCCGGGCAGTTTCATCTCCGGTCTGCTGCACATCACGTCCGCCACCGAAGGCCACCACGCCTACGCGGTGGTCGCCACCGCCCACGGCCTGATCATGATCTTCTTCATGGTCATGCCGGCGATGATCGGCGGCTTCGGCAACTGGTTCGTTCCGATCATGATTGGCGCGCCGGACATGGCGTTCCCGCGCATGAACAACATGTCGTTCTGGCTGCTGGTCTCGTCGTTCATCCTGCTGCTGACCTCGATGTTCGTCGACGGCGGCCCCGGCAACGGCGCCGGCACCGGCTGGACGATCTACGCGCCGCTTTCCACGACCGGCCACACCGGCCATGCCTTCGACCTGGTGATCTTCGCGATCCACCTGGCCGGCGCCTCCTCGATCCTCGGCGCGATCAATTTCATCACCACCATCTTCAACATGCGCGCGCCGGGCATGACACTGCACCGCATGCCGCTGTTCGTGTGGTCGATCCTGGTCACCACCTGGCTGCTGCTGCTCTCGCTGCCGGTGCTCGCCGGCGCGATCACCATGCTGCTCACCGACCGCAACTTCGGCACCCACTTCTTCGACGCCAGCAACGGCGGCGATCCGATCATGTTCCAGCACCTGTTCTGGTTCTTCGGCCACCCCGAGGTGTACATCCTGATCCTGCCGGGCTTCGGCATGATCAGCCACATCGTCTCGACCTTCTCCAAGAAGCCGGTGTTCGGCTACTTGGCCATGGCCTACGCGATGGTCGCCATCGGCTTCATCGGTTTCGTGGTCTGGGCCCACCACATGTTCACGGTGGGCATGAACGTGGACCTGCAGGCCTACTTCATGGCCGCGACCATGGTCATCGCGGTCCCCACCGGCATCAAGATCTTCTCCTGGATCGCGACCATGTGGGGCGGCTCGATCGAGTTCAAGACGCCGATGCTGTGGGCGCTGGGCTTCATCTTCCTGTTCACCGTCGGCGGGGTCACCGGCGTGGCGTTGGCCAACACCGCCTTCGACTACAACGTCCACGACACCTACTACGTGATCGCGCACTTCCACTACGTGCTCAGCCTGGGCGCCGTGTTCGCGATCTTCGGCGGCTTCTACTACTGGTTCGAGAAGATGTGGGGCGTGCGCTACAACGAGTTCCTCGGCTCGCTGCACTTCTGGATCACCTTCGTCGGCGTCAACGTGGTGTTCTTCCCGCAGCACTTCCTGGGCTTGCAGGGGATGCCGCGGCGCCAGGTCGACTATCCGGCCGGCTTCGACCTGTGGAACTACGTCTCCTCGGTCGGCTATATCATCACCCTGGTGGGCTTGTGCGTGTTCCTCGTCACCCTGCTCGAAGCCGCCATCCGCCGCCGGCCGGCCCGCTCCAATCCGTGGGGCGTCGGAGCCACGACGCTGGAATGGACTCTCTCCTCGCCGCCGCCGTTCCACTCGTTCAACGAACTGCCGGTGGTTCACGCCGACGAAACCCACTAGGTCTGCTTGATCTCCAGTGCTTGGCGCTCCCGACGTTCGCTCTTCCCCGCGAAAGCGGGGACCCAGGAGTTTTCTCCT